>NZ_WLYK01000006.1:300000-494795 GCF_009707545.1 Nakamurella alba
ACCTTGTCCCGGTGCCGGGCCGAGGACAGCGGACCCAGGTCGGTCGCCGGGTCGTCCGGGGATCCGAGCACGATCGAGCCGTACAGGTCGGCGACGCCGGCCACGAACTCCTCCAGCAGCGAGACGTGCACGTAGGCACGGGTCGCCGCGGTGCAGTCCTGGCCGGTGTTGATCAGCGACCCGGCCACCGCGCCGTGCACGGCGGCCTCGAGGTCGGCGTCGGCGAACACCACGAACGGTGCCTTGCCGCCGAGTTCCAGGTGCACCCGGGCCGCGCGTGCCGAGCAGGCGGCCATCACGCCGCGCCCCACCACCGTCGAGCCGGTGAAGGACACCATCGCGACGTCCGGGTGCGACACCAACGTCTGCCCGGCGTCGGCGCCGGTGCCGGCCAGCACCTGGATCACGTCCGCGGGAAAGCCTGCGGCAGTGGCGCACTCGGCCATCAGCACCGCGGTGAGCGGGGTGATCTCGGCCGGCTTGAGCACGATGGTGTTACCCGCGGCCACCGCCGGCAGGATCTTCCAGGCCGCCATCTGCAGCGGGTAGTTCCACGGGGCGATCGAGCCGACGACACCGATCGGCTCCCGCCGGATCGACGAGGTGTGGTCCGCCGAGTACTCGCCGGTCGCCGCACCCTCCAGCACCCGTGCGGCGCCGGCGAAGAACGAGGTGTTGTCGATGGTGCCGGGCACGTCGAAGCCGGTGGCCAGCTTGGCCGGCTTGCCGGTCTGCGCCGACTCCACGGTGGCGAGTTCGGCTTCCCGGGACCGCATCTCGCCCGCCAGGCCGAGCAGCAGCTCCGAGCGCTCGGCCGGGGTGGTGCGGGACCAGGACCGGAAGGCGGCCTTCGACCGGGCGACGGCCGCGTCCACGTCGGCCGCCGTGGCGAGCGGGTAGTCGGCGACCACACCGCCGGTGGTCGGGTCCAGGATCTCGAAGCGCTCGCCGGACCCACCCACGGGCAGCCCGGTGACCGGGACGGTCGCGGTCATCGTGATCCCCGATCGGGCTTGCGGCGGAACTCGTCCCGCTTGTCCTGCTCCTCCTGCCGGCGGCCCCAGATCTCCTGGAAGCGCCGCGCCGCGAACGGGGCGATCGCGATGATCACCAGTCCGGCGACGATGGAGATGGTGCCACCGTTCACCGGTTCCTCCGGGCGGTGATCATCCGGCCGGCGACGGTGAAGAGCAGCGCGATGACCAGCATGGCCGTGCCGACGACGTTGATCTCCGGCGGGATCGCCTTGCGCGAGGCGCCCCAGACGAACATCGGGAAGGTGACCTCGGAGCCGGAATTGAAGTTGGTGATGATGAAGTCGTCGAAGGACAGCGCGAACGACAGCATCGCGGCGCCGGCGATGCCGGGGACGATCAGCGGGAAGGTGATGCGCCAGAACGTCTGCCAGCGGTTGGCGTAGAGGTCCTGGGCCGCCTGCTCGAGTCTCGGGTCCAGGCCGACCAGCCGCGCCTTGACGGTCACCACGACGAAGCTGAAGCAGAACATGGTGTGCGCGATCCAGATGGTGGTCTGGCCGAGCGGGATGCCCATGTTGACGAACAGCACCAGCAGCGACGAGCCGGCGACGACCTCGGGGGTGGCCATCGGCACGAAGATCAGCACGTTGGCCAGTGCCTTGCCGCGGAACTCGTGGCGCACCAGGCCGAAGGCGGCGAGCGTCCCGAGGATCGTCGCGGCGATGGTCGACAGCACGGCGATCTTGATGCTGAGCAGCAGCGAGTCGCACAGGCCCTCGATGCCGCAGACGTTGCCCCAGTGGTCGAGGGTGAAACCGGCCCAGGTGTAGTTGAAGTCGCCGGCCGGGTCGTTGAACGAGAACACGATGACGACGGCGATCGGCACGAACATGTAGATGAGCGCCAGGATCCCGAAGAAGGTCACCAGGTGGTCGCGGATCCACCGGCCGGCGCCGGACGGCGGGCGGGCGGTGGTGGGCGCCGGCGGGGTCGCGGTCGGCGGCTTGGTGAGGGTTGCCATCAGACCAGTTCCTCCGTGCCGGCGCGCCGGACGTAGTAGATGACCAGCACCACGATCGCCACCATCAGCGAGATGGACAGCGCGGCCGCGTGGCTGTAGTCACGGACCCGCAGGAACAGCGCGTCGATCACGTTGCCCGACATGGATTCCCGCATCGACCCGAGAAAGGTGGCGTTGACGTAGTCACCGGCCGCGGGGATGAAGGTGAGCAGCGTCCCGGACACCACACCCGGCAGCGACAGCGGCCAGGTGATCTTCCAGAACGAGGTCCACGAGCTGGCGTAGAGGTCGCCGGCCGCCTGCAGCAGGTTGCGGTCCTGCTTCTCCAGCGACGCGTACAGCGGCAGCGTCATGAAGGGCAGGAAGTTGTAGGTCAGACCCATGATCACCGCGAGCGGCGTGGCCAGGATGCGCTGGTCGTTGGTCAGCCCGATCAGGTCGGTGATGCTCAGGAAGCCGATGCCGCGCAGGAACGAGGTGAAGGCACCCTCGTCGGCCAGGATCGTGGTCCAGGCCAGGGTCCGGATCAGGAAACTGGTGAGGAACGGCGCGATGATCAGCACCAGCAGGAACGGCCGGACCTTGCTGCTCACCTTGAAGGCGATCGTGTAGGCCAGCGGGTAGGCGATCAGGATCGTCAGGATCGTGGCCAGACCGGCGTAGACGAAGGACCGCAGGAACTGCGGCCAGTACTCGGTCCAGACGTCCCAGTAGTTCGAGAAGGACCAGGTGAAGGTGTAGCCCTCCTCCAGGCCGCCGCTGGTGAGCGAGGAGTTCACCAGCGACAGGATCGGCAGCACGAAGAAGACGATCAGCGCGAGACCGCCGGGCAGCAGCAGGAAGTACGGTGTCAGCTTCTTCGAGACCGGGGTCGCCCGGTCGGGCAGCGGGGTCTGCGGCTCCTGCGGTTCCGAGGCGGCCAGCGGTGCCGCGGCGGTCACGAGGCCACCTCGGCCGCTTCGGCTTCCTTCCACGCGCCCTCGTGCAGACCGAAGGTGTGCTCGGGATGCCAGTACACGCTGACCTTCTCGCCCACCCGGTGCAGTTCCGTCGCAGAGTTCTGCGAGAAGACCGCGATCTCCTCCTCGGCATCGGCCAGCGCCCGGACGACGTACTGGGTGGAGACGCCGATGAAGGAGGCGTCGATGATCTCGCCGTCCACCGCGTTCATCCCGGCCGGCGCCTGGCCCAGCGCCGCGATCTGGATCTTCTCCGGCCGCACGCCGGCCTCGACCGACACCCCGCTGGCCGCCATCCGCTTGGCCGGCATCGCCAGCTGGACCCCGTGGAAGTCGACCTTCACCACGTCCGCGTCGCGCGAGATCACGTTCACCGACAGCAGGTTCGTCTGGCCGAGGAAGCCGGCGACGAAAGCGGTGCGCGGGTTCTCGTAGAGGTCGACCGGCGCGCCCATCTGCTCGACCTTGCCCTTGTTCAGCACGGCGATGGTGTCGGCCATGGTCATGGCCTCCTCCTGGTCGTGCGTGACGTGGATGAAGGTGATGCCGACCTCGGTCTGGATCCGCTTGAGCTCCAGCTGCATCTGCCGGCGCAGCTTGAGATCCAGGGCGCCGAGCGGCTCGTCGAGCAGCAGCACCTTGGGCTTGTTGACCAGCGCCCGGACCACCGCGATGCGCTGCTGCTGGCCGCCGGAGAGCTGGGTGGGCCGGCGCTTGGCCAGGTGCTGCATCTCCACCAGCTCGAGCATCTCGTTGACCCGCCGGTCGATGTCGGACTCCTTGCGCCGGCGCAGGCCGAACGCGATGTTCTCGAAGATCGTCATGTGCGGGAAGAGCGCGTAGCTCTGGAACACGGTGTTGACCGGCCGCTGGTACGGGCGCTTGTGGGCGATGTCCTCACCGCCGATGAGGATCTGGCCGGCCGAGGGCTCCTCGAGCCCGGCGACCATCCGCAACGTGGTGGTCTTGCCGCACCCGGACGGGCCCAGCAGTGCGTAGAAACGCCCCTCGGGCACGTCGAGGTCGATGCCGTCCACGGCGCGGAAGTTGCCGTAGTGCTTGTGCAGACCGCGGATCTGCAGACCGCCGGAGTCCGACGGTGAGGTACCGGTGGTGGTCCGTCCCTCGCTCGAGATGGTGCTCATCCGATCAGGCTCCCGTCAGCTTGGCAAAGGCACGATTGCATCGGTTCTCCTGCTCCTCGGACAGGCCCATGAACACATGGGCCTTCGCCAGGTCCTCCTCGGTCGGGAAGACCAGCGGATCCTCCAGGATGTCCGGGTCGATCTCCTCCATCGCCTCCGCGGTCCCGTCCACCGGGGAGATGTAGTTGATCCAGGCCTCGGCCTGCGCGGCGATCTCCGGCTGGTAGTAGAAGTTGATCAACTTCTCGGCGTTCTCCTTGTGCGGGCTGCGCACCGGCACCACGAAGTTGTCGCTCCAGAGCGTGCAGCCCGCGTCCGGGATGATGAACTGCAGGTCCGGGTTGTCGGCCTGCAGGCTGACCACGTCACCGGTCCAGCCGACGCACGCGGCGACGTTGCCCTGCACCAGGTCGGCGCCGTAGTCGTTGCCGGTGAACCGGCGGATCTGCCCGGAGTCGACCGCGTCCTGCAGTTTGCCGATCGCCTGGTCGAACTGGCTGTCGGTGAAGTTGGCGGGGTCGAAACCCATGTCCAGCAGCACCAGGCCGACGGTGTCCCGCATCTCGGTGAGCAGGGTGACCTTGCCGCGCAGCGCGGGATCGGTGAGCAGCTGGTCCATGGACGTGATCTCGCGGCCGCCGGTGGCGGCGGGGTTCACCGCGATGCCGCCGAGGCCGGACTGCCAGGTCATCGAGTACTTGCGGCCCGGGTCGTACGAGACCTGGGTGAGGTCCTCCCGCATGTTGGCGAAGTTGGGGATCTTCGAGTGGTCGAGCTCGACGACGAAGCCGAGCCGGATCAGCTTGGCGACCATCCAGTCGGTGACCACGAAGACGTCCGCCGCGATCGCCTGTCCGCCGGTGAGCTGTGGCTGGATCTTGGCGAAGTAGCTGTCGTTGTCGTTGACGTCCTCGGTGTAGGTGACGGTGATGCCGGTCTCGTCCTGGAACTTCTCCAGCGTGGTCGGCTCCGCCTCGCCCTCGGCCGCCGCCTCCTCGTCCGGGGTGTCGATGTAGAACGGCCAGTTCGCCCAGTTCAGCGTCATGTCGGTGGCCGAGGTGTCGGTCACCGGCTGGTACCCGCTGACCCCGATGCCCGGGATGCTGCACGCCGCCAGCAGCGCGGACATGCCCGCGGCCCCGGCACCGCGGAACAGCGAACGCCGGGAGATGCCCCGCGGGAGCCTCCGCGGGCCCGCACCTGAAGGACCGAGCAGGGGATGCGGACCTGTCACAAGTGGCCTCCCGGCGATCGTGCGCGAACGGTTTGGTGCTCTCGGTGCATGTCGGTGCAGTGTCGGTGCCATCGGCGCGGGCCAGACCTCGTCCCGGACCGGCCGATCCTGACACCGGCGGGACACCGCAGCAAGGACCGGCCTGCGTCACGACCGTCACCGATCAACGGCAACGGCGTCGGCACAGGTGCCGTCGGCGGTCGGGAGCACTCCCGGCCGCTCCCACGGTTATCGCAGCCGTGGAACACATCGGCAAGCGTTTCCGTGTTCCAGAATTGTTTCGACGACGGATCCCGTCACCCGGATGGCCTGCGACCGCTTGCCTCGGCCCGGTCGGAGGGCCATGATCGGGGCCATGCCTCGGCAGTCCCTGGTCCAGCGCACGGCCGAACACCGGGCCGTCCGCGCAGAGGGGCACGGCGGGCACGGTGAGGCCGGGTCGCTCGACGACGTGTCGAAGGCGATCATCGAGCAACTGCAGCAGGACGGCCGCCGTCCCTACGCCACCATCGCCGCCGCCGTCGGATTGTCCGAGGCGGCGGTCCGGCAGCGGGTGGCCAGGCTCGTCGGTTCCGGCGTGGTGCAGATCGTGGCGGTCACCGATCCGGTCCAGGTGGGGTTCACCCGACAGGCGATGATCGGCATCCGCACCGAGGGCAACCTGGACCCGATCGTCGCCACCCTCAAGGAGATGGACGAGGTCGACTACGTGGTGGTCACCGCGGGCAGTTTCGACATCCTGGTCGAGGTGGTGTGCGAGGACGACGACCACCTGCTGGGCCTGCTCAACCATCACATCCGGACGATCCCCGGGGTGCGGTCCACCGAGTCCTTCGTTTACCTCAAGCTCGCCAAGCAGACCTACACCTGGGGCACCCGATGATCACCTGCCGGAAGCTGCTGCACGCGGGGGCCCCGACTCGGGTCGGCCTGCGGGCGGACTCCTGCCCGCGGTGCGACGTCCCGGGCCTGCCGCGGCTCTGCGCGGTCCCCGGCGCCCACCGGCTCGCCTGTCGCTCCGGCCGCGGCGCGCGGCCGGGACCCCGGGCCGCGGGCCGACCACCCGAGCAGGCCGTCCCGGAACCGGGTACGCGCCCGGCCGCCGATCGCACCCTGCCCCCCACCGAACCTCCCGGCGCCGGACCGTCCGGCTCCGACTCCCGCCCTGATCCGCAGGGCCCCGACCAGCACGAAGGAACGAGCAGATGACTGCCGGCACGGCCGACAAGAAGGCCACCGACCACCTCTGGATGCACTTCACCCGGATGTCGACGTTCGACGACCATCCGGTCCCCGTCATCGAACGTGGTGAGGGCGCCTACATCTGGGACTCCAACGGCAAGAAGTACATGGACGCGCTGTCCGGCCTCTTCGTCGTCCAGGCCGGGCACGGCCGCACCGAGATCGCCCAGGCGATGGCCGAGCAGGCCGGCAAGCTGGCGTTCTTCCCGGTGTGGGCGCACGCGCACCCGGCCGCCATCGAGCTCGCCGAGCGGATGGCCGCGCTGGCCCCGGGCGACCTGAACAAGATCTTCTTCTCCTCCGGCGGCGGCGAGTCGGTGGAGACCGCCTGGAAGGTGGCCAAGCAGTACTTCAAGCTGATCGGGAAACCGATGAAGCACAAGGTGATCTCGCGGACGATCGCCTACCACGGCACCACCCAGGGTGCACTGTCGATCACCGGCGTGCCGCCGTTCAAGCAGGTCTTCGAGCCGCTGGTGCCGGGCACCGCGCGGGTGCCGAACACCAACTTCTACCGGGCGCCGGAGTTCGTCGCGCACGACGAGAAGGTCTTCGGCCGTTGGGCCGCCGACCGCGTCGAGGAGGCCATCCTGCAGGAAGGCCCGGACACCGTCGCCGCCGTCTTCGTGGAGCCGGTGCAGAACGCCGGCGGGTGCTTCCCGCCGCCGCCCGGCTACTTCGAGCGACTGCGCGAGATCTGCGACACCTACGACGTTCTCCTGGTCTCCGACGAGGTGATCTGCGCCTACGGGCGGCTGGGCACCATGTTCGGTGCGGAGAAGTACGGCTACCAGCCCGACATCATCACCAGTGCCAAGGGTCTCACCTCCGGCTACTCCCCGCTCGGCGCGGCGATCATCTCCGACCGCATCTACGAGCCGTTCGGCAAGGGCGACACCATCTTCCCGCACGGCTACACCTTCGGCGGCCACCCGGTGTCCTGCGCCGCGGCGCTGAAGAACCTCGAGATCTTCGAGCGGGAGGACCTGCTGGGCAACGTCTCCCGCAACGAGAACGCCTTCCGGTCCACCCTGGAGAAGCTGCTCGACCTGCCGATCGTCGGCGACGTGCGCGGCGACGGGTACTTCTACGGCATCGAGCTGGTGAAGGACAAGAACACCCGGGAGTCCTTCGACGCCGGCGACTCCGAGCGGATCCTCCGCGGGTTCGTCTCGCCGACGCTGTTCGAGCACGGGCTGTACTGCCGCGCCGACGACCGGGGCGACCCGGTGGTCCAGGTGGCCCCGCCGCTGATCTGCGGCCAGGCGGAGTTCGACGAGATGGAGCAGATCCTGCGGGACGTGCTCACCGAGGCCTGGAAGCTGGTCTGATCCCTCCTGTGCCCATGGGACCTGCTGTGCCGGAACGGATGCCGGGGTCGTACAGCGGGGTGAGCCTGTGGCTCGACCGGCTGGACGACCCGCTGGACCCCCGGCCGCCGCTGCCCGGCGATCGCGACGTGGACGTCGCGATCGTCGGCGGCGGGTACACCGGCCTGTGGACCGCGTTCCACCTCCGGCGCGCGGATCCCGGCCTGCGGATCGCGGTGCTGGAACGACGGATCGCCGGGTTCGGCGCGTCCGGCCGCAACGGCGGCTGGTGCTCGGACCTTTTCCCGGCCTCCTGGGACAAGATCGCCCGGTACGGCGGGCGGGACTCCGCGCTGCGGATGAAGGCCGCGATGCGGGACTCGATCGACGAGGTCGGGCGCAGCATCGTCGATCTCGGGATCGACTGCGGCTTCCACCGGGGCGGGACCGTGGCGCCGGCCCGCAGCCCGGCGCAGTTGCAGCGGGCGCGGGCAGAGGTCGAGCACGCCCGCCAGTGGGGTGACGGCGAGGACGACCTCCGCCTGCTCGACGCCGCCGCGGTCGCCGACATCACCTCCATGTCAGGCGTTCTCGGCGGTACTTTCACACCGCACTGCGCGGCTCTGGATCCCGGCGCCCTGGTCCGCGGGCTGGCCGCGCACGTGGCCGCCGACGGCACCGACCTGTTCGAGGAGACGGCGGTGCGTGAGATCCGGCCGCACCGCGTGGTGACCGACCACGGCACCGTGCGGGCCGAGGTCGTCGTCCGGGCCACCGAGGCGTACACCGCCGAATTGCCAGGCCACCGCAGGGATCTCGCCCCGGTCTACTCGTTGGTGGTGGCCACCGAACCGCTGCCGGAGGACGTGCTGGCGGCGGTCGGGCTGGTGGACCGGCCGACCTTCACCGATCACCGGCACATGATCTGCTACGGCCAGCGCACCGCCGACGGGCGCATCGTGTTCGGCGGTCGCGGCGCGCCGTACCACCTCGGCTCCCGCATCCGCACGCCCTACGACCGGGTGCCGTCGGTGTTCTCGGACCTGCGCCGGACGCTGCTCGAGATGTACCCGGTCCTGCAGGGCGTGCGGTTCACCCACGCCTGGGGCGGCCCGCTGGGCATCCCGCGGGACTGGCACGCCGGCGTCGGGTACGACGCCTCCACCGGGTTCGCCTGGGCCGGAGGCTATGTCGGCGACGGCGTGTCCACGGCCAACCTGGCCGGACGGACGCTGGCCGACCTCATCACCGGCGCGGACAGCGACCTCACCACGCTGCCGTGGGTCGGTCACCGGTCCCGCCGTTGGGAGCCGGAACCGCTGCGCTACCTCGGCATCAACGGCGGGCTGCAGGTGATGTCCGCCGCCGACCGGGCAGAGGCCCGCACCGGCCGGCCGTCGGCGTTGGCCGACCGGTTCTCCCGGTTGATCGGCGGCTGAACACCGAACCACCGGTCAGCCTGCATTCCGGAGTCAGCCGCCGAGCGGCGGCGGCATCGTCGGGTCCGGCTCCGGCACGGTCGGATCCGGGAACGGACCGCCGGGGCTCGGATCCGCGGGCGGTGGCTCCAGCGGGACCGGCGGGCGCTCCGGGCTCGGCACGGACGGATCGGGGCCGGGGGTGTCCGGGGTCGGTGGCGTCGGGATCGTCATGCAGGTGCGGTTCCCCGGGCCCGGT
Source organism: Nakamurella alba (assembly GCF_009707545.1). Lineage (NCBI taxonomy): Bacteria > Bacillati > Actinomycetota > Actinomycetes > Nakamurellales > Nakamurellaceae > Nakamurella > Nakamurella alba. The sequence continues at coordinate 309,566 of NZ_WLYK01000006.1, forward strand.
CCGCCGAACCCGGCGCGGCGTCCGCCGTCGGCGGACGGTGCAATCAGCTGCTGCCGGTGCGCTGGCGCGGGATGCGGCGGGTGAGGTCGTGCTCGGAGCGGCGGGACCGGAAGAGCTCACCCCAGCGATTACCGGACAGACGGTCGTCCGCGGACAGATCGGTGCCCGGATCGCCGGCCGGGTCGTCGGCGACCTCGGCATCAACGGGAGCGATCCCGAACCGCCGCAGATACTCCATGCAGATGACCCCCGTCATGCACCGTCGGAACCGCTTGGGCGCACCTGAGGTGAGTCTGTCGACCCTGACCCGGTGCGGCTCAGACACTACCCCTGTCGTGGCCGGTCAGCTGCCGCGCGGCGTCACGGAACGCTGTCGGCGGCCACACCGAAGGAGTCAGAACCACCGTTCGAGAACAGCGGCAACACCGTCGTGATAGTGCTCCGGTGCGATCTCCGTCGCGATGGCCCGCACGTCCGGGTGACCGCCCGCCATCGCTACCCCTCGCCCGGCCCAACGCAACATCTCCAGGTCGTTGGGCATGTCGCCGAAGGCGACCACCTCCGCCGGGTCGATCCCCCAGTCCCCGGCCAACCGGTCCAGTGCGGAACCCTTGCTGACCCCGGCCGCCGCGATCTCGAGCAGACCCTCGTCGGTGGACCAGGTGATGCTGACGTCAGGGTTGCCGGTGGCGTGCGCGGCCTCGGCCAGGGTGCGGCTGTCCACGCCTCCACGCACCAGCATCTTCGCGGCGGGGTCGGCGAGCAGGGCGGCGCGGTCGGCGGTCTGGAACTCGCCGAACTCCCACGGGTGGTCGTAGTGGGCCTCCGCCCAGCAGGACCGGATCGTGGTACCCAGCCGCTCGACCGCCAGCGCCAGCGGGTCGGTGCGCAACTCCAGCGCGGACACGAAGTCCTGCATCACCTGCGGCACCAACGGGCTGGCCGCCACCAGTTCGCCGGCCTGCACGTCGTAGACCACCGCGCCGTTCATGCAGACAGCGATGCCGGTGAAGCCGGCCTCGATCACCGGGTCCAGCCACCAGATCGGCCGGCCGGTGGCGATGACGACGCGGGCGCCGGCGGACTCGGCCCGGGCCAGCGCGTCGGCGTTCCGCTTGCTCACCCGTGCGCCGGTCTCGTCCAGCAGGGTGCCGTCCATGTCGCAGACCACCATCCGGGGCGGCGTGGTGGGTCCGGCGTTCGACGGGGCGGCGGGAGGTGCGAAGGTCACCCGACCATTCTGCGGCAGCCCCGGGCCGGGGCCGTCCATCGCCGGGTGACGGGGAGGTGAACCGCGCTACCCTCCCGGCATGTTGACCGGGGACAACGTGGTGCTGCGGCCGCCCGCGGCGGCCGACGCCGATGCGCTCTACGAGCTGGCGGCGGACCTGGACTCCTGGGAGGAGCGGGTCGGCCAACCGCCGCGGGCGCTGACCCGGGAACTCTTCGACGAGCGGTTCGACACGGCGCAGCGCGACCGCGGGGCGGACCAGGTCTTCGTCATCGAGTCCGAGGGGCTCGTGGCCGGGCAGTGCGAGCTCTTCGGCGTCGACCACCTGGCCCGGGTCTCCGAGGTCGGCATCGCGCTGCTGGCCCGCGCCCGCGGCCGGGGGCTGGGCACCGACGCCATGCGGGTGCTCGTCGAGTTCGCCTTCACCCGCCTCAACCTGCACCGCGTCCACCTCTCGGTGCTCGCCGACAACGCCGCCGCCGTCCGCAGCTACCTCCGCGTCGGCTTCGTCCAGGAGGGCCGCCGCCGGGAGAGCGCCTGGGTCCGCGGGCAGTACGTCGACGAGATCCTGATGGGCCTGCTGCGGTCCGAGTGGGCGGGCTGACTCCGGTCGTCCGCCCGCCGGAGTTCCGGCAGTTCCAGCGGGAACGTCAGGCACCCAGCTCCGGCACCTGCGCGGTGAGGCCGGCGAGGAGGGTGTCGAGGCCGAATGTCCAGAAGTGGTCGGGGGCCAGGGCGCTGCCGCGGGCCGCGCCGGCGGCGGCGCCGATCCGGACGGCGCGCGGGTAGGCGTCGGGGTCGAGCACCTCGGCCAGCAACGGCCCGGCTGCCGCCCACCACTGCTCGTCGGAGGCGCCGGACTCGGCCTCGGCCGCGCTCGTAGCGACCTCCAGCCGGACCGCGGAGCGGACAAAGGCGAGCACCTGCTGGAGCACGTCGTCACAGACCACGTCGTCGATACCGAGTCCGTCGAAGGCCGCCAGCTCGTGGTCGTACTTCGCCGTGGCCCCGGGGCCGAGGGTCGGCCGGCCGGGATGCACCATCGCGAGCCACGGATGGGCGCGGAGCATCTCCCGGTTCGAGTCGGCGACGGCACGCAACCGGTCCACCCCACGCCGTTGCCCGAGCGGTGGCCGCGGCATCTCCAGCTCGATCAGATCGATCATCAGGTCGAGCAGTTCGGCCCGCCCGGGCACGTAGGTGTAGACGGTCATCGCCCCGGTGCCCAGCCGCTCGGCGACCTTCCGGATCGTCAGCCCGGGAGTCCCCTGCTCGTCCGCCACCGCGACGCCGGCCCGCACCACGTCGTCCACCCCGAGCTTCCGCCGTGGTCCCCGGGCACCCTCCGCCCCGGCGCGCCAGAGCAGCCGGAGGGTCTGCGCCGGATCCCCGGCGCCGCTGCGATCGGCCACGGGAACATTCTGCCGACCACCGCCGTTCCTATCTCCGTACATCGTACGAAGATAGGAGATCCCGTGCAGATCACGTCCACCGCACTCTCGCTCACCGTCACCGATCCGGAGGCGTCGGGCAGGTTCCTGACCGACCACTTCGGGTTCGGCGTCGCCATGGCGGCACCCGGGTTCGTCTCGCTGACCAGGGAGGACGCCGGCATCAACGTGATCTTCCTGGCGACAGGCCTGCCGACGATGCCGGCGGACCAGCGCGACGTGCACGCCACCGGCCTCATCCTGGCGTTCGTCGTCGAGGACCTGGAGGGCGAGCTGGCCCGGTTGCAGGCCGAGGGTGTCGCGATCACCATGCCGCTCACCGTCGAGGAGTGGGGCGAGCGCGCTTTCCAGGTCCGGGGCCCCAACGGCGTCGTGGTCCAGCTGGTCGACTGGAAGGGCTGAGCGGCCATCCCGGGTCCGGCGTTCCAGCGGGAACGCCGGGCTCCGGATTCCGGTCAGGCGACCGGGGCCAGCGGGTGGATTCCCGGCGGAGCCGCGAGGTGCTCACCGAAGACGCCGAGCGCCGTCCGGATGTGCGGGGAGCGCATGTGGGCGTCGAGGTCGGACTGCGCCCGCCACCGCTCGGTCGTGATGAAGACGGTCGGGTCGGCCAGCGAGGAGAACAGCTTGTAGTCCAGGCAGCCCTCCTCGGCCAGGGTGGGCTCGACCAGCGCGGCCAGCGCGTCGCGCAGCACCGCCTCCGAGCCGGGCTTGGCGGTCAGCACGGCAACGACCTCGAGATCGGCCACAGGGCACATCCTTTCCGGACCCGGCACCGTTGCCGGATGACCGGAGCGTAACAACGCGGTGCAGGATGAGCGGATGGCCATCCCCTCCGCACCCGACTCCACACAGGACACCGCACCGGACCCACGTTTCTCCCCCGCCGCTCTGGAGTTCCTCACCGAACGGCACCTCGCGTCGCTGTCCACACCGCTGCACAGCGGCCGGATCCATGCGGTGCCCACGGGTTTCACCGTGACCGGATCGACGGCGTGGGTGATCACCTCCGGGCCGAGCCAGAAGGTGCAGAACGTCCGCCGGGCCGGCACCGCCTCGATCTGCCAGATCGACGGCGCCCGGTGGCTCACGCTGATCGGGCCGGCAACCGTCCTGGAGGATCCGGACTCCGTGCGCGAAGCGGAACGACGCTACGCCGCCCGGTACCGGGTGCCGCGGGTCAACCCGCTGCGGGTGGTGATCGAGGTGCGCATCGAGAAGATCCTCGGTTCGCGCAGCATCAGCCTCCGCTGAGCTTCGCCGTCCAGCGCTCCTCCACATTGCCGAACCGCCACCAGGCGAAGGACCCGGCGAACACCAGGACGAACAGGCCGACGATCACGAAACCGACGGCGTCGAGGGAGATCCCGGAGATCCAGGTGGTGACCGGATCGGTCCAGCCGAGCTTCTCGTTGAGCACCGAGACCACCTCGATGCCACCGATGATCAGCGCGACGGCGACGGACAGGCCGGTGGTGGTGAGGTTGTAGTAGATCCGCCGCACCGGCCGGACGAACGCCCAGTGGTAGGCGGCGTGCATGAATGCGCCGTCGAGGGTGTCGGCCAGCGACATGCCGGCCGCGAAGAGCAGCGGCAGCACCATCACCGCGTACCAGGGCAGCCCGGTCGCCGCACCGGCACCGGCCAGCACCAGCAGCGAGATCTCGGTCGCGGTGTCGAATCCCAGGCCGAACAGCACGCCGACCGGGTACATCTGGCCGGGGCGGGTGATCCGCTTCATCAGCGGGCGGAGCAGCCGGGCGAACAGCCCGCGGCTGTCCAGCGCCTGCTCCAGCGCCGCCTCGTCCAGTCCCGATCGCTGCGCCTCCCGCCAGACCCGGACGATGCCGAGCAGCGCCGCCAGGTTGATCAGCCCGATCAGCAGCAGGAACACCCCGGACACCGAGGTGCCGATCACCCCCAGGGTCTGGTGGGCCGTCGAGTCCTCGCTCACCAGCGTGGTGGTGATGCTCGCCCCGGCGGCCACCAGGATCGCCATCACGAACACGATCGTCGAGTGCCCCAACGAGAACCAGAGCCCGACGGAGGTAGCGGGTCTCCCCTCCGCGGCCAGCTTCCGGGTCGTGTTGTCGATCGCCGCGATGTGGTCCGCGTCGAAGGCGTGCCGTACCCCGAGCAGGTACGCGGTCATCGCCAGCAGGATGCCGAAGACCTGACCGTCGACCAGGTACCCGCCGGGCAGGACCACGGCGAACAGCAGCCCGAAGGCGATCACGTGCAGCACGGCGACCAGCAGCAGCGGCCGGCGTGCTCGACGCACGATCGCACCAGGGCGGAACTCGGTGGCAGTGCTCGACACGGCAGCTCCTGGCGTCGATCCGGGTACGGACCTCCGCACTCTAGGCCCGGCAGCGGGTCATCGGAACAGATGGGCCGATATCGTCACCTGCCGGACACACAGGGCCGGGGACTGGCACGATGCTCCTGTGACCACACCCGAGCCCGGCACCGCGGAGCACGCACGGGAGGCGGCCGCCGCAGTCCGGGAGGACGCCGACAGTCGGCTCTGGGCGCAGCGTTTCGCCCTGCTCGGCGACGTGAACCGGCTGCGGATCCTGCTGGCGCTGCACCGCGCCCCGGGGATCAGCGTCGGCGAGCTGGCCGGGGCGGTCGGGATGACGGACAACGCCACCTCCCACGCGCTGGCCGCACTGCGGGCGGCCGGCGTCGTCGACGCCGATCGCGACGGACGTTTCCGTCGCTGGTCGGTCGTCGACGACGAGATCCACCAGATCCTGCACACCGTGGGCGCCGGCCACTCGGACCTGCACCCGCACCACTGAGGGCGACTGCGCCTCAGCCGCCGGCGACCACCCGGCCGGCCTGGATGACCGTGCGACGCTCGCCCCAGAGCAACGACGGGTCGTCGACCGGGTTGCCGGGCAGCAGCAGCAGATCGGCGTGTGCGCCCTCGGCGATCCGGCCGATGTCGGTGCGCTGCAACAGCTCCGCGTTGACGGCGGTCGCCGACTGCAGGGTGCGCACCACGCCGTCCACCTCGGACTGCAGCCGCAGCCCGCTCAACTGCTCGTCCTCCAGCTCGCCCATCAGGTCGGTGCCGAACCCGATGCGCACGCCGGCCGCGCGCGCCAGTTCGACCGCCCGCTTGCCGGACTCCAGCACCTCGCGGTTCTTGGCCCGCGGGATCTCGCCCATGCCGATCGCCTCGCCCCGCCGCTCCATGGCGTCGTAGGTGGCCAGGGTCGGCACCAGGAAGGCGTCGTGCTCCGCCATCAGCGCGGCGGTCTCCGCGTCGAGCAGGTTGCCGTGTTCGATGCTGCGCACCCCGTTGGTGATCGAGTGCACGATCGCCTCCGGCGAGTACGCATGCGCCGCCACGTAACTGCCGCGGCGGGAAGCCTCGTCGGTGACCGCCCGCACCTCCTCCGCGGAGTACTGCGGGATCCGGATCGGGTCGGTCAGCGAGACCACGCCACCGGAGGTCATGATCTTGATCGCGTGCGCGCCGCGCCGGAACCGGTCCCGGACCGCCTTGCGCAACGGGTCGACCCCGTCCACCACCTCCGTCGAATGGTGGTGTCCCGCACAGAGATCCGCGTGCCCGGGCCGGGGGTCGCCGTGCCCACCGGTCTGGCTGAGCGCCGGCCCGGTCCACAGGTAGCGGGGCGAGGAGATCAGGCCTTCGACGATCGCCCGGTCCAGCCCGGCGTCGCCACCGGCCACGTCCCGGACGGTGGTGAAGCCGCGCCGCAGCGCACCGGCGAGCCGCCGCGCACCGGTCAGCGCGACGTAGGACAGCGGGCTGGCCTCGAGCGCGATCATGTCCAGCTCGATGCCGTAGGCGTGGAAGTGCGCGTCGATCAGCCCCGGCACCACCACCCCGCCACGGGCGTCGACCACCACGTCCGATTCCTGCGTCCCGCCGATGCCGGCGATCCGGCCGTCGACGACATGCACCGGCCCGTCGACGATCTCACCCGTCAGGCTGTCGAAGACCCCGACGTTGACCACCGACATCGTGGCTGTCATGCCGACACCACCTCCCGGCGGGTGCCGCGCAGCGCGGTGGTGGCGGTCAGGTCGGCGGCGAAGGTCTCGGGGTCCACGACCACACCGTAGTCCGCGGCCGCGGCACCGACGGAGACGAACCCGTTCCGCACGTCGGCGGCCACCCGCTCCGGCTCCCGGTCCAGCGGATCGCCGTAGCCGCCGCCACCTCCGGTGTTGTTGACCAGCACGTCGCCGGCGTCCAACAGGTTGTAGCTGCCGCCCTGCGTCGCCTCGCGGTCGGTGCCGGGATTGAGCACCACGTGGTTGTTGTCGCCCTCCAGCCCGCCGTCGATGGACCAGGGCTTCGTCTTCGTCTTGTAGACCAGGCAGATGCCGGTGGACGGGGCGGTGAACCGGTAGGAGCGGCCGACGCCCACGCCGCCGCGGTTGCGCCCGGCACCGCCGGAGTCCGGCCGGTAGCCGTAGGACTCGATGAACATCGGGGACTTGGTCTCCAGCACCTCGACCGGGTTGTTCCGGCACCCCGGCTCGGACAGGTGCATGATCCCGTCCGCACCGTCGCCGCCCGCGTGGCCGCCGAAACCGACGGCCTCGTTGGTGGCCTCGAGCCAGTGCTCGCCGTTCCGCGGGTTGACCCCGAGACCCATCATCGAGCAGACGTCGCCGCCGGAGCAGGCCGGCACCAGGTCCGGCATGCCCTTGGCCAGCGCCTTCAGGATCACCTCGCCGGCCAGCAGGCCGGTCCACAGCGTGAAGGTCGGCATCGGCGGCACGGCGTGCATCACCGAACCGGCCTCGGTGATCACCCGCAGCGGTCGGAAGTTGCCGGCAACTACCGGGCTGTCGGGGGTGGTCATCGCCTTGAAGATCAGGCTGCACAGCGCCTCGGTCTGGCCCAGCGGCAGGTTGATCGGGCCGCGGACGTTTTTCGCGCTGCCGGTCCAGTCGACGATCATCTCGTCGTCGGTGACGGTGACCGTCACGTTCAGGTCGATCAGCCGGTCCAGCTCGACGCCGTCGTTGTCGACGAAGTCCGACGCCGACCAGGTGCCCTTCGGCAGGCCGGCCAGCGCGATCCGGGCCAGCTTCTCGCCGTGGTCGTTGATCGAGACCATGGCCTGCGCGAGGGCGTCCACCCCGTACTTGTCGGCGATCTCGATGGTCCGCCGGACACCGCTGACGCACGCGGACACCTGCGCCTGGATGTCACCGATGGTGCGCTCGGGCAGCCGGCTGTTGTACCGGATGATGTTGAAGATGTCGTCGTTGATCACACCCTCGCGGTAGAGCCGCACGCCGGGGAAGAACAGGCCCTCCTGGTACATGTCGGTGGAGTCGAGCACGTAACCCGGGTCCTTCTGCTTCAGGTCCAGCACGTGGATCCGGCAGGAGGTGTAGCCGATCAGTTCGCCGTCGACGTGGATCGGTGCGAAGACCAGCGGGTCCAGGGTGTGCGCCGAGCTCCAGTAGGGGTAGTTCAGCAGGTAGACGTCGCCGGGCAGCATGGCCTCGATCCCGAGGAACTCCACGGCGCGCTTGATGCCGTGGTCGTTGCCACGGGTGAAGATGGCGATGCCGGGGGCGTCGGCCACGACATCGCCGTGCACGTCGTGGATCCCGATGCCGTAGTCGTGGATCTCGTAGACGACGGTGTTGTAGGCGGTGCGGCAGAGGTTGCGGGCCATCTCCTCGGCGGCGGCCAGCAGGCCGTGCCGGATGATCTCGGTGGTGATCGCGTCGTTCATGTGCGGTGGGACTCCTCGGACTCGGGTGCGGTCGGTGGGTCGGGGATCAGAGGCCGGGGCGGTCGCCGACGGTGATGACCAGCTCGCCGTGCGGGCCGACCAGCAGGTGGTCGCCGGCATGCATGACGGTGGTCGCCGTGTGCTCCGGAATGACTGCGGGACCGTGGATCTCGTCGCCGGCCAACAGGTTCTCCCGGGTGTACAGGGCGTAGTCGACCGAGGGCTGCGCGGCGGAGACGTACACGGCGCGGCTGCCCTCGGCGACCGGCTCACCGGACTCCCGGGCGGCCAGCAGCGGCAGCTCGGGCCGGTCCACGATGCCCCGGGCACGCAGCCGCAGGGTGGTGACCTCGACCGGATCGGTCATCACGTGGCCGTACTGCCGCTCGTGCAGCTCCGCGAACTCCTTCTCCACCTGGGCGATGTCGCCGCCGGTGGACGGGAACCCGATGGTCACCGAGTGCTCCTGGCCCGAGTACCGGACGTCGACCAGCCGGACCATCTCCTGCCGGTCCGGGCCGAAGCCCTCGGACTCCAGCTGCGCCAGCGCTTCTGACTCCATCCCGGCGAAGGTCTGCTGCATGGCGACCGGGTCGGTGTCGGACAGCAGCATCACCGCGGTGCGGGCGTAGTCGTGCTGTACGTCGGCCATCAGCATGCCGAAGGCGCTGAACGCCCCCTGGCCCGGTGGGACGACCACCGTCGGGATGCCCAGGGCCTCGGCCACGTCGACGGCCACCAGGCCGCCACCCCCGCCGAAGGACAGCAGCGCGAAGTCCTGCGGGTTCCGGCCCACCTCGACGGTGATCGCCCGGACCGCGCCCATGATCTTCGTGGTGGAGATCTGCAGCACGCCGCGGGCCAGCTCCGACCAGGTCATCCCCAGCTCGCCCGCGGTGATCTCCAGTGCGGCGACGGCCTTCTCGCGGTCCAGCACCAGCTTGCCGCCCAGCGGCGTCTCGGTGCCCAGGTAGCCGACGGCCAGCGCGGCGTCGGTGAAGGTGGCCTGGGTCCCGCCGCGGCCGTAGGAGGCCGGGCCGGGCATCGCCCCGGCGCTCGCGGGACCGACCTGCAGGGCACCCGCCTTGTCCAGGTGCACCAGGGATCCGCCGCCGGCGCCGATGGTGTGGATGTAGAGCGACGGGGTGTTGATCGGCATGCCCTCGAACTCGGCGCCCTGGTAGAGCACCGGCTCGCCGTCCAGCACCAGCGAGGCGTCCAGACTGGTACCGCCCATGTCGATGGTGATCAGGTTCGGCTGGCCGATCAGGCCGGCCAGTGCACCGGCGCCGATGACGCCGCCCGCCGGTCCGGACAGGATCAGGCTCACCGGCTGCTCCCGCGCCGTGCTCGCCGTCATCGCGCCGCCTCCTGACCGCGTCATCAGGAAACGACCCTCGAAACCCTCGTCGGTGAGCCGAGTCTCGAGCTCCGCCAGGTAGCGGCGGACGATCGGCTTGACGTAGGCGTCCAGCACGGCGGTGCTGGTCCGCTCGAACTCCCGGTACTCCCGGGACAGCTCGTGCGAGAGCGTCACGACGACGTCCGGCGCGTGCGCGGCGAGCACCTCGCGCATGGCCACCTCGTGCGCCGGGTTGGCGTAGGAGTGCAGGAAGCAGACCGCGACCGCGTCGTAGCCGCGCTCGGCGACGATCCGGGCCACCCGGGCGGCGTCCTCGAGATCGATGTCCTGGTGCACACTCCCGTCGAACAGGCTGCGCTCGGCCACCTCGAAGGTGTCGTACCGCTCGAGCAGCGGCGTCGGCGGCGTGAAGGTGATGTCGTAGTTGGTCCGGCGGTCGGTCCGGCCCAGCAGGTAGACGTCACGGAAACCCTTGGTACCGATGACGGCGATCCTCGCGCCGGTCCGGGTCAGCAGCGCATTGAGACCGAGAGTCGTTCCGTGGGTGAACATCACGATCTCGCCGATGCCGGCCTCGGTGACGCCGAACGCGTCCAGCACGCCCTTGGTGGGTTCGGACGGCGTGGTGGGCACCTTGTCGAACCGCAGGGTGCCGGTGTCCGGCTGCAGTTCGACGACATCGGTGAAGGTGCCGCCGACGTCGATCGCGACCCGGGTGATCCTGCTCATCTGTGGTCTGCCTTTCGCGGCTGCGGGTGGTGTCCGGGCGACCTCGGCCGCCGGCACACCGCGGGTCCGGCGGACGGGCCGCCGGCATCGGGAGAGCCCCGCACCGGTCGACCCGCGGGGAGGCGCGGGGCAGGTGGGAGCTGGACTGGATCGCCGGGAACCAGGAGGCGGGCCGCCACGACCCGGGCACCTTCGGCGGTGCAGCCACCGTGACACGGGCCCCCGGGACTGTCAATCACGCCCGGCAGGCATCCGGAACCGGTGCGTGACGGCGTCCGGCCGTCGCCGGGGTCGGCCCGCCGTCCCGGCGCACTGCAGACGTCCGGCGCGGCATCGGGCCACGTCGTCGCAGGTCACGAGGCCGGCGTGCACAGCGGGCCGCCCGGGGCGGCCGCATGACCGGTCGGGTCCGGATGCCCGGACGACGGCAGGGTGGACCGACGTGCACAAAGTTCCCCGAGCCGTCCGCGACCTGCTGTTTCCGCGTGCAAGCGTTTCCACCGTGGAACAGATGCGTGACACAGCACACCGGACGGTTGTCCTGTTGTGCTCGGAGCACAACGCGGCCCGGGTGGCCGGGTCCAGCATTCCCATTCATCCCAGCTTCCACTCGGGTTCGAAGCCCGACACGAAGCCGGCACCACCACCGCATCACCCCTGCACCACCCGGCAGCACCCGGTCTCCGATGACATCCATCGGCCGGCCCGAGAACTGGGAGGAAAGCATGATCCGCAGCGTCCTGACCCTGTGCGGCAGGGACGGACGAGTCGAACCGATCGAGGACTACTACCGCGACCACCACATCCTCGACCGTGCACGAGCATTCCCCGGCTGCCGGAACGCCACTCTGCTGCGGGCCGTGGACGGAGGTCGCGCGACCCACCTGGTCATGGCCGACTGGGACGACACCGAGGCCTACGGGCGCTGGGTGTCCGATCCTTTCCGGCAGCAGACCTCGGTCGGCCTGAAGGAACTGCTCGACCTGGAACCGGGCGCGCAGTTCGTCGGCGGCCTCTACGAGATCCTCACGCCGGACAGCGATCCCGCACCGTCCGGTCCCTGAAGCACTCACCGAACCAGTCACTGAACCTGTCCCTGAACCCCTGCACCGCAGCACATCCCGACAGCACCGCACCGACACCGGGGTCGGACCAGCACCACCTGCACCGCACGTCGAGTCCCCCGCATCCCGTCCGCAGAGGAGCAGCATGAAGAGCACCACCCGTCGGTTGACCGCCACCATGGCGGCCGCCGCGCTCACCCTGTCGATCGCCGCGTGCAGCCGGCCGTCGTCCTCCGGCGGCTCGGAGACGACGACCGCGGCGGCCACCACCACCGCCGCCGGATCCAGCGGCGGCTCGGCCACCAGCGCCTCCGGGTCCGACACCGGCCCGGCCACCGCCTCCAGCGGCGGTGACACCGGCGAGGAGCTGTCGGTCGGCTTCTTCGGCTTCGCCAAGGCGAACTCCTTCGCCCAGGCGACCTGGGCCGGCGTGCAGGAGGCGGCTGCGGCGAACAACGCCACCGCCACCTTCCTCGACTCCAATTTCGACGGCCCGACCCAGGTCAACCAGCTCCAGGACGCGGTGACGTCCAAGCTGTACGACGTCGTGGTCATCCAGGCCAACGACGGCACCGCGATCGTCCCGGCGGTCAAGCAGGCGCTGGCCGCCGGCATCACCGTGGTCGTCGAGTTCACCCCGATCGGCGGCCGGTACGACACCATCGAGCCGCAGGTGGACGGCGTCATCAGCATCGTCGACGCCCCGACCATCAACGGCGAGGGCCTGGCCGAGATGGCGCTCGGCGCCTGCGAGCAGCTGGCCGTCCAGCCGTGCAACGTCGCCTACCTGCAGGGCTTCGACAACTACCCGCTGGACGCCGCCCGCACGAAGGCCGCCGAGGACGCCATCAAGGCCGGCGGCGCCGAACTCGTCGCGTCGGTCATCGGTGGCTACACCGCCGACTCCGGCCGCACCGCCTTCCAGAACGTGCTGCAGGCCCACCCCGACGTCAACGTCGTGGTCGGTTCGTCCCAGGCCATCACCGGGGCGGCCGCGCTGGCCCCGGACCGTGACGACCTGCTGTTCGTCGGCAACGGCGGATCCACCCAGGCCTTCGAGGGCGTGATGTCCGGGAAGTGGTACGGCACCTACAACATCCCGGAGAAGACCGAGGGCTACCGCGCCACCGAGATGGGCCTGGCCGCGCACCGTGGCGAGACCGTCCCGACGGCGACCGACGCCCGTAGCCTCACCACCTACGAGGCGCTGGGCACCAAGGAGAACCTGACCGGCCAGACGGCGGACTACTCCGACTGAGCCGGTGTCCCTCCCCGGCTGGACGACGGCCGGGGAGGGACCTGCAGACCGGCGGCGCCGGGCAGGGTCCATGACGGTCCTGCCCGGCGCCGCCACCGCACGAGACGACAGGTGGACACGTGAGCACTGCCAGAGCGACGTCGCCGTCCGGACCCGAGAGGCGGCACGCGCCGTCGATCTCGGTCCGGGACATCGGCAAGACCTACAGCGGTGTCACCGTCCTGCAGGGCATCGACCTGGACATCCCGGGCGGTGAGATCCACAGCCTGGTCGGCGAGAACGGCGCTGGGAAGAGCACCCTGCTCAAGATCCTCGGCGGCGTCATCCGGGCCGATGCGGGCACCATCGCGTTCGACGGCACCGTCACCGCGATCGGCACCCCGCGCGACTCGATCCGGCACGGCGTCAGCCTGATCTCCCAGGAGGGCGCACTGGTCCCGGCGCGCACCGTGCTGGAGAACGTCTTCCTGGGCCGCTGGGCGCAGCGCGCCGGCTGGGCCCGGACCCGGGACGACCGCCGCCGCTTCGCCGAACTCCTGGACTACACCGGCTTCTCGATCGACCCCGGCGCCCGCGTCGACCAGATCTCGATCGGCGCCCAGCAGCAGGTCGAGATCCTCCGCTCGCTGGCCCGCGGCGCGTCGGTGATCGCGATGGACGAGCCGACCGCCGTGCTCACCGAGCACGAGAAGAAGAACCTGCTCGACCTCATCCGCCGGCTCGCCGCCGCCGGCACCACCGTGCTGCTCGTCTCCCACTTCCTGGACGAGGTGCTGTCCGTCTCCGACCGGATCACCGTGCTGCGCGACGGCCGGCACGTGATCACCGAGCAGGCCTCCGCGCTGGACCCCGCCTCCCTGGTCGCGCACATGGTCGGCCGGCAGATCGACGTCCTCTACCCCACGCCCGCACCCGTCCGCGACGACGCGGCGGTCCGCCTGTCCGCCCGCGGGCTCGGTCGCGGCCCGGTGCAGAACGTCGACCTGGAGGTCCGCGCCGGCGAGATCCTCGGCATCGCCGGCCTTGTCGGCAGTGGTCGGAGCGAGACGCTGCGGCTGCTGTTCGGCGCGGACAAGGCGAGCACCGGCACCGTCACCCTGGACGGGGTCACCCTGACCGGACTGAGCCCGCGCAAGGCGATGGCCGCCGGGATCGCACTGGTCCCGGAGTCCCGCAAGGAGGAAGGGCTGGTGCTGGGCCGGTCGGTCCGGGAGAACGTCGCGCTGGCCTCGCTGGGCACCCGGCGCACCGGCCCGTTCGTCGACCGGGGCACCGAACGCACTGCGGTGCAGACGATCTCCGGCACGGTGGACATCCGTGCCGCTGCCCCGGACGCCCCGATCCGCACGTTGTCCGGTGGCAACCAGCAGAAGGCACTGTTCGCCAAGTGGCTGCTGCGCCGCCCGCAGGTGCTGCTGGTCGACGAGCCCACCCGTGGCGTCGACGTCGCGGCGAAGACCCAGATCCACCGACTCATCGTCGATCTCGCCGCCGAGGGGATGGCCGTGGTGGTCGTCTCCTCCGAGATCGAGGAGCTGCTGGAACTCTCGCACCGCGCCCTGGTGCTGCGGCACGGCCGCATCGTCGGCGAGTTCCCCCGCGGGACCCCCCGGGAGCGGGTGATCGCCGCCGCCTTCGGCGACCACCCCGAGGACGCCGGCCCCACCTCGTCCACCACGCCCGGCCCGTTCGCGAAGACCCCTGAAGGAGAGCACGCATGAACGCCCCCCTGGCGACCGACGGCGCCGCCGTCGTCACCGGTGCCGTCCCGGCCCGGCGCGCCGTCCGGATCCGCGACTACGGCATCGTCATCGCCCTGCTCGCGATCGTGGTCGCGCTGTCGGTCTCCACCGACACCTTCCTCACCACCTCGAACCTGGTGAACCTGCTGGACCAGTGCTCGGTGGTCGGACTGCTCGCCGTCGGCGCGACGGTCTGCATCATCAGTGGCGTCTTCGACCTGACCGCCAGCGCGAGCCTGGCCGTCAGCGCGATCGTCGGTGTGCAGATCGTGCAGTTGACCAACGTGCCGGTCGGGTTCGCGGCCGCCGTGGTCACCGGCGCACTGCTCGGCCTGATCACCGGCACCATCGTGGTCAAGAGCGGCGTGAACTCCTTCATCGCCACACTGGCCACCAGCATCATCTACCGCGGCCTGGCCGTGGTCGTCACCGCCGGCGCCATCGCCTACCCGCTGACCGAGCAGGCCGAGGACTTCGGGATGCTCACCTGGCCGTCGCTGTTCGGGATGACCTCGGCGACCCTGGTGTTCCTGGTCGTCGTCGCGATCATCTGGACGATGATCTCGGCGACCACCTTCGGCCGCCGGATCTACGCCGTCGGCGGCAACGCGGAGGCAGCCCGGCTGTCCGGGATCCGGGTGGGCCAGGTGCAGATCGCGGCCTATGTGGTCAGCGGCATCTGCTCGGCACTGGCCGGTCTGATCCTGGCCTCCCGCGCCGGATCGGCGCAGTCCAGCATGGCCACCGGCCTGGAACTGTCCGCCATCGCGGCGGCCGTCATCGGCGGCACGAGCATCCTGGGCGGCGAAGGTGCGGTCTGGCGAGGTGTGGTCGGCGCCCTGCTGCTCACGCTGATCGGCAACGGCTTCAACCTGCTCGGCTGGGACACCACCTACCAGCAGGTGGTGCAGGGCTGCCTGATCCTGCTGGCCGTCACCGTGGACCAGTACCTGCGCCGCCGCAACCGGTAGCGTGGCCCGGTGCGCCTGCCGGACCGCCACCGCGACGTCGTGCTCGGCATCGGGCTCGACGACCGGGCGACGCACGTCGCCGTGGTCCCGATGGACGCACCGGGCCTCCCCCTCCCGGATTATCACCACCAGCACCCGCACACCGACCCGGACACGGTCCTCGGGCTCACGGCCGCGCGGATCGCGGCCACTGCCGCCCCCGGGGAACCTGCCCTCCGGGTCGTCGCCGTCACCGTCGACCTGAGCCGCCCGCTGCGGGCCGCGGTGGCCCCCGGTGGCGCGGCCACCGGCACCGTAGCTGCGATCCGGATCGTGCCGCGGCCGGCCGAGAACCGTTCGCTGCGCGGACACCCGGCCCGGTCGGTCGAGGACCTGGTCCGGCAGAGGTTCACCGTCACCGGTGGCCACGACCTGTTCGGCCGCGAGCTGCGTCCGCTCGCCGTGGACCGGATCCGTTCCCTCATCGATGATCTCGACCTGTCCGTGCTCGGCGGCATCGCCGTCGTCGGCACCGGGTCGCAGGCCGAGCCGCGACATGAGCGCGAGCTCGCCGACCTGGTGCAGACGGCGCTGCCGGAGGCCAGGATCTCGGTGGCCGGCGACTTCGGTGGCCAGGGCCTCGTCGCACGGGAGGCGAGCGTGGTGCTCAACGCCGCGCTGACCGGTGTCGTCGAGCCACTGCTCGTCGCCTGGGTTCTCGCGGTGTCCCGACACTTCCCTGGCGCCGCGCTGCGGATCGCCCGGAGCGACGGCGGCTGGTCCACCCCGGCCTGGATCGGCGCGATGCCGGTGCTCGGGCTCGGTGCCCGGGACTCGCTGCGGTTGCTCGGCGCCGCCACCGTTGCCGGCCTGCCGGACTGCCGGATCCTGCTGCCCGCAACGGGTTCGTCTGCGGACGCGACGGTCGGCGAGGTCCGCCGCCGGCTGGTGACCGCACGCCCGCACGTGAGCACCGAACTGGGTGCCGAACTGGTGGTGCCGCTCCCGGTCCTCACCCCCTACCGCCGGTCGGCGCAACCCGGCGGCCCGTCCGACGTCACCGAACGGCACCACCGCGACGTGCCCTGGGTGGACGCGAGCGAGTCGGACCAGGACCTGCTCGTCTGCATCGGCGCGGCCGTCACCCGGCCGTCGGCGTGGCTCGACGAGATCGCGGTGATCGACTCGGTGCCACGCCTGGAGCAGGTCAGCCGGGACCTGCAGGCGCGGGCCACCGCGATCGCGACGGCCAACGGCGTCGCCCCGGGATCGGCCGCGGTGGTGGAGATGTCGACCGTCGCCGTGCCCTACAGCCCGGCCGGGACGGTGCGGATCCGGGTGCGGGTGTCCGGACCCGACCCCATCACCGTGCAGGGGGTGGACCTGTGACCGGGCAGCAGGTCTCGCCCTACGTCGGCGCCGCGGCGGTGGTGACGGCCGATGACGTGGCCGCCTACTACGAGGGCGCCACCTTCTACTCCCCCGCCGACGGCAATGCCAGCAAGGCCTCGCTGATCGACTGGGTCGCCTCGCTGATCGACGACACCGGACCGGTGGTGCTGCACCGACCGGCCGCCCTGCCCGCCGACGCGTTGTCGGCGGCGATCTGCGTGATCGGCTCCGGGTCGGCGCTGGCCGACCTTCCACCCTCCGGTGACGAGTTTTCCGGTGCGGTCCGGGAACTCGAGCAGCATGTCGGCGGCCGCATGGGCGCGGTCTACCCGCTCGCCGCCGCCACGGTCAGCGCGATGGCCCCGCTGGCGGCCGCCGCCGACCTCGGCGTCCCGCTGCTGGACTGCGACGGGATGGGCCGCACCTTCGCCCTGGTCCACCACACCGCGATGCACCTCGGTGGCATCTCCACCGGGCCGCTGGTGATGCGCGGGGCGACCGGCGAGTCGGTCCTGATCGAGGCACCGGACCCGGCCCGGGCCGACGCACTGGCCCGGCCGTCGGTCGAGGTACTCGGCGGCTGGGCCGCTTTCGCCGGCTACCCCGGCCCGATCGGCGCACTCACCCGGGCTGCGCTACCCGGTACGGTCTCCCGGTTGATCAACGTCGGCCGGCTGCTGATGGAACCGGGCGAGGCGGACGTGGTGGTCGGCCGACTGTCCGCGATCACCGGTACCCGGCGGATCGGCCGCGGCCGGATCGTCGAGCTGGAACACCTCTCCCGGCCGACCGACTTCACCGTCCCGGCCCACCCGTCCAGTGTCATCATCGACGAGAGCGGTGGCGCCATCCTGCGTCTCGAGCTTCGGAGCGAGGTCGTCGCGGTGTTCTCCGACGGCGCACTGACCGCCGCCGCCCCGGATCTGGTGTGCCTCTTCGACGTCGACCGCGGTCGGTTGTCACCGCTGGACAGCCTGCAGCCCGGTGACCTGGTGGACGTGCTGGTGACGCCGGCGGACGGAGTCTGGTACTCGCCGGAGGCCCTCGCGATGGTCGGCCCGGCCAGCCACGGGATCCCCCTCGACCACCCCAGGAAGCGCTGATCGATGCGACAGATCCCCACCCCCGCATTGGATCTGACCGAGCTGCTGCGCGTCGAACCGCTCGCGTCCACCCAGGTCGCACACCGCAGCCAGGTCGGTCGGCAGGTGCTGCACGTGGATCTGGCGGAGTCGTTCGACCGGATCCGGGCGCTGCCGCCGCACTCGGTGGTGGTGCTGCACGCCGAGGCCGCCTCGGGCGGCTGGTCGCTGGCCGCGGCGCTGCAGATCGCCTGGCAGCGCAACGCCGCCGCGGTGGTCGTCCCGCCGTCGGCGATGAGCGGGTCCAGCCGGATCCTGGCCGAGCGGCTCGACATCACCCTGCTGGTGCACGATGCCGACCCGGTGGACATCGCCCTCACCGTCGCCGGGCAGCTCAGCCAGCCGCGGGCCACCCGGGCGTTGCGGGTGGCCCAGTGCGCCGAGCGGCTGGCCGAACAGACCGGCGTCCGTGGGGTGCTCGGGGTGCTGGGCGGCGAACTCGCCCCGGTTCAGGTGGCACTCGTCGCCGGCAGCACCGTGCTCGCCGGTCGGTCCGCCGCACTCGACGATCGCCCCGATCACCAGCAGGTGCGGGTGGCGGTGCACGGCGCCGGCGGGCACCTGTGGGGCGAGCTGGTCGCCTCCGTCCCGCCGGGCTCGCCGACCGGCGTCGACATGGTCGAATCGCTGCTCTCACTCGGCCGTCTGCCGGTGCTGGCGGCCTGGGCACAGAGCCGGATGCAGCCCGCGCAGCGACTGGAGCAGGAGCAGGCGTCGTTCCAACTGCTGCGGCGGATCGGGGAGGGCGAACCGGGCACGCCCGAACCCGCGGTACAGCGGGCGGAGGAGTCGACGCCGGAGTGGGTGGGTGAGCTCGGCTGGCGGATCGACGGGATGAACCGGGCCCTCTGGGTGACCGGGGTCGCCAACACCGGCGAACCTGCACCGGAGCTGACCCACCTGGTGCGGTCGACCTGGTCCCGGCTGCTGCCGGACTGGCCCATCGCACCCGACGAGGACGGCTGGGTCAGTTGGTGGAACGGTCCGGCCGACCGGCCCGCGGCCGTGCGCAAGGCGGTACGGACCCTGGAGGACGTGCTGACCCGGCACGGTCTGGTCGCCGGCGTCGGCACCGCCCGGCGCGGGGTGTCCGGCCTGCTGCGCTCCACCTCGGAGGCACGGCTCGCCGCGCACGTGGCCCGGTCGGCAGGGGCCGGCACCGTGCAGTGGTTCGAGCAGACCGGGGTACGGTCCGCGCTCGCCTGGCTGCCGGTGGCGCAGATCGCGGAGGTCGCCGACCTCTGCCTGGCCGACCTGGTGTCGGCGAAGGATCGCACCGCACTCGTCGAGACCGCCCTCGCGGTGCTGGATTCCGGTGGGTCGCTGAGCCAGGCGGCGCAGCGCCTGGGGGTGCACCGCAACACCGTGCTCGCCCGGGTGGCCCGGGCGCGCGAGCTCGGCGTCGTCTCCGACGACCCTGCGCAGCGACTGGCGCTGCACGTGCTCTGCTACGCGCTCGACACCCTCTGGCGCACAGGCTGACTCAATCAGCGTGGCTGATCCGGTCGACCTGCAGGATCGGCACCAACTCGCCATCGGTGGCCGCGGTGCCGTCGGCCCGGTCGGGAAAGTCGAAGACCGCGATCATCGACTGCATCGGGTAGACGGGTGGGCCGGGACAGCGTCGGATCTCGGTCCCGTCGACCGAGAACACCACCTCCTGCGCCGTCCACCGCACCTGGTACTCGTGGAACCTGGCGACGTCGATCGCCAGCCGGGTGGTGGCGAAGTCCTCGGCGATCCGCGGATCACGGAACCGGTGCAGGCCGCTGCCGACCATCGCCGACCGCCCGGGATCGACGGCGTCACCGAAGATCTCCCACACGCAGATCTCCGCGCACTCCTGCGGATCCTCCTCGAACCCGACCATCCACCAGGAGGCCATGGATCGTGGGGACAACTGCATCCGGGCCCGCATCGTCAGCGTGCCGAAGGTCGGCATCCACCCACGGAAGGTCTCCTGCTGCTCGCGGACGACCAGTCCGTCCTGCCACGGCTGCTGTCCGCGGGTCCCCCCCACCGGGCCCGACCAGTTCCCCGACTGGACACCCGACACCCGCAGCGGCGGGTGCACCTCGTGCGCCCAGAGCCCCTGCATCGGCGGGATCCTCAGCTCCAGGCAGGAGTCGGCGACGGTGTACGTCGCAGCGGTGGACTCCAGAGAACTCCAAGCCGGCAGGTAGTGCGGCAGCCACCGCGTCGGATCCAGGTCCGGCCCGTCGAAATCCTCGATGTTCACGCCTCCCAGCATGGCCTGCACCGGGCCGGACCGCCGGTCGGACAACTCGGCCGTTCGCACCGTCAGTGGGTACCGTCGATCCCGCAGTTCGCACACGGTTCGGACGCCGACATCCGGATCGGCTCGGTGAAGTCGTACGGGAAGTTCTCCCGCGGCAGTCCGCACACCGTGGTCCGATCGACAGGGTCCGCGACCGCATGGGTCTCCCCGCGCGGGTGCCGCCCGACATCGCCCTTCCCCGCCACCAGCCGCCCGACCCGCAGCGCCGGGTACTCGTCCCACCGGAACCCCGCCGCCACCAGCGTCCGCGTCATGGGCCCGACGATAGACCGAGCCGTCTGTGTCGGGGAGGTGCCGCCGACGGACCCGGCCGCCACCCACCCCTGCCCGACCGATCTCGGCCGGGCAGGGGCGATGGATCAGCCCGCGCCCACCCCGTAGCGGGAGAGGGCTGCAGCGGGGGTGATGTGGCGGTCGAGGAGGTCGGCCTCGACGTCGGCGGTGGAGCGGTCGGTGGGATCGCCGTAGCCGCCGCCACCACCGGTGGCGCAGCGGATGACATCTCCTGCGGTGATGGCGGTCCCGTTGACCTTCAGCATCCGGCGCTCGTCCGCCCGGCCGGGGTTGATGACCACGTCCGGCCCGATCGCGTCCTCGCCGCCGAAGAGGCCCCACGCAGGCTGCCGGGAGCGCTCGAACCAGAGCGACACGGTGCAATCGGTGAGTGCCTCGTACTCACGCACCACCCCGTTCCCGCCACGCCAGCGTCCGGCGCCGCCGGAGTCCGGCCGCACCTGGTAGGTGGTGATGCGGAAGGGGTACCGGGTCTCCAGCACCTCGACCGGCAGGTCCTTCAGCGAGCCGTTGACGTTGTTGATCAGCGCGCTCTCGCCGTCGGAGCCGTCCCAGGCACCCCAGCCGCCGAGAGTGGCCTCCAGCGAGACGAACTCGCGACCGGTGCGTGGATCGGTGCCGGCCGTGAGCACGATCATCGAGTCGCCGTGCGACGCACCGGCCACCCGGTCCGGCATCGCCGGGGCGAGCGCCCGGGCCACCATGTCGATCAGCAGTCCGAGGTGGGAGAAGTACCACTGGCAGGCGGCCGGGGCGATCGCGCCCAGCACCGAGCCTTCACGCACCTGGGTGGTCATCGACCGGAAGGACCCGCCGTTGCCCGGCAGGTCCGGGCTGACCAGCAGCTTGTAGCCCACCCGCAGTGCCGACACCGCCTGCGCCACACCGCAGTTGACCGGACCGGTGGCCTGGTCCGCGGACTCGGTGACGTCGAAGTCGATGTCCTCGCCGGTCACCGTCACCCGCAGCTTGATCGGGATCGGGCTGTCCAGGTCGATGCCGTCGTTGTCCAGCACACCCTCGGCCGCGTACACCCCGTCAGGGATCGCCGCGATCACGGCGCGCTCGAGAAGCTCCGTCTGGCGGAAGATCTCGTCCCGCGCCGCCTCCAGCGTCTCCAGCCCGAACCGGCGGACCAGGGCCGAGAGCCGGGCGTCGCCCATCTTGATGCAGGCGATCATCGCGTGCATGTCGCCCATGGTCGGGTACGGGAACCGGACGTTGGTGGCGATGACGTCCATGATCGAGCGGACGTCCTTGCCGCCCTCGACGAGTTTGTGCGCGCCGAGCCGCAGCCCCTCCTGGAAGATCGAGGTGGAGTCCATCGACCCGCCCGGGTCCTTGGATCCCACGTCGATCCAGTGCGCCCGGGTCGCGGTGAACCCGACCAGCAGCTCGTCGACGAACACCGGCCCGAAGATGGTCACGTCGTTGAGATGCGTGCCGCCGAGGTAGCTGTCATTGAGGATCCAGACGTCACCCGGCTCCCAGACCTCGCGCCCGAAGCGCTGCTCGGTGGCCCGGGTGCAGGTCTCCAGGTTGCCGAGGAAGATCGGCAGGCCGGCCGACTGGCCGAGCACCTGGTGGTCGCTGTCCAGCAGAGCGACCACGCAGTCACCGCCCTCGTAGATGATCGGGGTGTAGGCGGAGCGGATCAGCGTCGCGTTCATGTCGTCCGCCGCGGAGTTCAGTGCGTTGCGGATGATCTCGACGGTCACCGGGTCGATGGCGGTGGCGGTGGTCATGCGCGTCCCTCCTGGGTGGCCCGGATGATCAGGGATCCGATGCCGTCGACGGAGATGTCGTAGCCGGGCGGCACGACGGTGGTGGCGGTGTCCTCGGTGATGACCGCCGGGCCGGCCAGTGTGTGACCGGCCAGCAGGTCGTCGCGGCGCACCAGCACCGCATCGTGCTCGGCGCCGCCGAACACCACCCGACGGCTCTCGTGCGGGAAATCCGCCGAGGTCGCCGCCGGCCAGACCTGCGGTGCCGGCTTGCCCAGGTCACCGAAGGCCGTCGTCCGCAGCGCCACGAACTCGATGGGGGCGCCGAGGTTGGCGTGCCCGTAACGGCTCTCGTGCATCTCGGCGAACCGGGTGGCCACGATCGACAGGAAGTCCGGCCGGGACGGTTCGCCGGCATCGGCCAGCGGCACCGTGAGCGTGTACTCCTGCGCCTCGTACCGGATGTCCACCGCATGGGCCACGCTGCGCTGCTCCGGCTTGACGCCCTCGTCGGCCAGGCCACCCAGGCCGGCCTCCTCCATCCCGGTCAAGGTGGCGGACATGTGCGCGCCGTCCAGGTCGACGTCCAGCCGGAAGTACGGCTCGGTCGCGTCCTTGCGGATCGAGGTCTGCAGCATGCCCCACGCGGAGAACGCGCCGGGGAAGCGCGGCACGATCGTCTCCGGGATCCCCAGCTCCGCGGCCAGGAACACCGCGTGCATCGGACCGGCGCCGCCGAACGCGACCAGCCCGCTGTCCCGCGGGTCGATGCCGCGGGAGACAGTAATGGTCTGGATCGCCTGTGCCATCTTGGAGTTCGCCACGTCGCAGATGCCTTCGGCCATGGCCACCGGGTCGAGGCCGAATGCCTCGCCGAGGGCGGCGACCGCAGTCCTGGCGGCCTCGACGTCCAGCGTCATCTGGCCGCCGGCGAAACCGTTCGGGTCGATGCGGCCGAGCACCAGGTTCGCGTCGGTCACCGTCGGCTCGGTGCCGCCGCGGCCGTAGCAGGCCGGACCAGGCCGGGCACCGGCGGACCGCGGTCCGACCCGGAGGCCGCCGGCCTCGGTCCAGGCCACCGAACCGCCACCGGCACCGACGGTGTGGATGTTGACCACGCTCATCAACATCGGCAGACCCTCGAGGTGGGCCTCCGCCGAGACGTCCGGCTCGCCGTCGACGATCAACGACACGTCGAAGGAGGTGCCGCCCATGTCGACGCCGATCAGGTTCGGCCGGTCCGACACCCGGGAGAGCTCGGCGCACGCGATCGCGCCGCCGACCGGTCCGGACAGCAAGGTCTGCAGCGGCCGCCGGCGGGCGGACTCGGCGGTGAGCACACCGCCGGAGGACTGCATGACGTGCAGCGGCACCTCCAGACCCCGGTCCGCCAACCGCTTCTCCAGGTTGACCAGGTAGCGGCGGACGATCGGGCCGGTGTAGGCCTCGACCACGGCGGACGATGTCCGCTCGTACTCCCGCCACTCCTTCGCCGCCTCGTGGGAGAGCGAGACGGTGAAGTCCGGCCCCAGCTCCTCCAGCAGGATCTCCCGGGCGCGCAGCTCGTGCGCGGGGTTGGCGTAGCTGAACAGGAAGGCGACCGCGACCGCGCCCAGCCCACGCTCCTTGGCGGTGCCGGCGGCGGCGCGGACCGCATCTTCGTCGAGCGGGGTGAGTTCCGCGCCGTCGGCGGCGATCCGGCCACCGATGCCGACCACATCACGCCGCGGGACGAGCGGCTCGGGCTTGCGGTAGTGCAGGTCGTACAGACGCAGTCGCGGCCCGCGGGCGATGTGGTACGTGTCCTCCAGCCCGGCGGTGCCGAGCAGCAGCACCGGCACGCCGCGCCGCTCCAGGAACGCGTTCAGGCCCTGCGTGGTCCCGTGGACCAGGAAGGAGATGTCGGACGGCGCCTCCACCACCGACCCCAGGCCTGCCAGCACCCCCTCGCTGAGGTCCTCCGGGGTGGTGGACGCCTTGCCCGCCGCGAACACCCCCGCCTCGTCGTCGTAGGTCACGACATCGGTGAAGGTTCCGCCGATGTCCATCGACACCCGGTACTGCGCCATACGGCTCTCCCATCGACTGGACGTGGCGACAGACTAGGGATCGACCGACCGGGCCCGATGTGCGGTGCGCCCACCTCGCGGCGTCGGGTGCGTGCTCCGCGCACTGTTCGGCGGGATGGTCCACCTGCGGGTCGAGACACAAAGGTGCCCAACGTTTCCGGACACCCCGGATTTCGATACCGCACAGGTATCCGGATCGTCGGCCCGGCGAGTGGACGACGCGGTTCCGGCGGTCGGTTTCATCCCGGACACGGCACGATCGACCCGCCCGGCCCGAGCAGGTACTTGCCGCCGCAACCGGCCCGACTACCCCTGCAGCACCCGCCAGACCCGGTCCCGGGAGACCGGCAGCTCGCGGACACGCCGGCCGATGGCGTCGGCCACGGCGTTGGCCAGCGCCGGCGCGACCGGGTTGTAGGGGGACTCGCTCATCGACTTCGCACCGAAAGGGCCGATGTCGTCGACGGTGTCGGCGAAGAAGACCTCGGTGCGGGGGACGTCGGCGAACTGCGGGATGTGGTAGTTGCGCAGGGTCGCGCTGGTCACCGCGCCGCGGTCGTCGAAGTGGTACTCCTCGTACATCGCGGAGCCGATCGCCTGCGCCACACCGCCTTCGACCTGACCACGGCACTGCGCAGGATTGATCACCACACCCGCGTCGGCGCCGTGCACGGACTGCAGGATGCGGATCTCGCCGGTGGCGGTGTCCACCGCCACCCGGAAGCCGTGCACGTTGAACGCCAGCGACCGACGGGCCCCGTCGGCGCTGCCGGTACCACTGAGCGGGGTGACCGCGGCGGCGAGCACGTCATCGAGGGACACCAGGGTGTCGGACGGGAAGCGCACCCCGCCCGGCTCGAGCACCCCACCGCCGGTCTCTCCCGCCAGATCCGCTGCGAGGGAGAGGATTCGGGCAGACAGCTGCTGCGCCGCGGCGGTGAGAGCGGCGCCGGCGATCACCGTGCCGGTGGAACCGTAGGCGCCGGTGTCGTGCGCCACGACGTCGGTGTCGGACTGCACCAGCCGGATCCGGTCGGCGGTGGTGCCCAGGGCAGTGGAGAGGATCTGGTGGTGCACGGTGGTCGTGCCGTTGCCGAACTCGGCGGTGCCGACGGCCGCGGTGAAACAGCCGTCGGCGGCGAGAGTGACGGTGGCGTCGGAGAAGTGGCCGCGCGGCGGTGCCGTGGCGATCATCGAGAGGGCGATCCCGGTGCCGGTGCGCCAGCGGTCACCGTCCGGCGCGGGCAGCCCCCGGCCGGAGGACAGGGCCTGCTCCACCAGGTCCAGACACGCCTCGATGCCGTAGGACCCGAACCCGAGGTCGTCGTGGCCCTCGTCGATCGACACCAGCGGCTCGCCGGGCCGGACGACGTTGCGGCGGCGCAGCTCCACCGGGTCGATGCCGAGCTCGGCCGCCAGGTCGGTCATCGCCGACTCGACCGCGAAGATGACCTGACCGAGGCCGTACCCGCGGAAGGCGCCGGCCGGCAGCGTGTGGGTGTAGACCGCCGCGGCATCGATCCGTTTGTTCGGGCACCGGTAGACCGCCACGGACTCGCTGCAGCCGTGGAACATCACGCCGGGACCGTGGTTGCCGAACGCTCCGGTGTTGGACAGCACGTCGAGATCCATGGCGGTGAGCAGCCCGTCGGCACCGGCGGCCAGCCGGATCCGCAGCCGCATCGGGTGCCGGGTAGGGGTGGCGGTGAACTGCTCGGTGCGGCTCATCTCGAACGACACCGGCCGGCCGGTGCGCAGCACGGCGAGCGCCACCAGGTCCTCGGTGAGCATCTCCTGCTTGCCGCCGAACCCGCCGCCCACCCGTGCGGTGCGCACCCGGATCCGCTCGACAGGAAGGTCGAGCACCCGGGCCAGCTCCTGCCGCACCAGGAACGGCACCTGGGTGCTGGTGCGGATCACCAACCTCCCCGCCTCGTCGAGCATGCCGATGGCGCCGTGGGTCTCGAGGTGCACGTGCTGCACCCGGCCGGTCCGGTACTCCCCCTCGACCACCACCGATCCGGGTGTACTCCGGGCATGGGCGACCGCCGCGTCGACATCGCCGAAGTGCGAGTGCACCTCGGCCACCACGTTGCGCGCCGGGTCCGAGATGCGGGACTCCGCGGCGTCCTTGTCGCCGTGCACCAGCGGCGAGCCAGGCTCCCGGGCGAGCTCGGGATCCAACTGTGCGGGCAGGATCTCGTAGTCGACGACGATCAACCGGCGGGCCGCCTCGGCCTGGGTGACCGACTCCGCCACGACGAGGGCGACCCGCTGGCCGATGTGCCGCAGTTCCGGCTCCATGATCCGGGTGTCGTCCGGGTCCTCGACCCGGTTCTGGTGCCGCCCGGTGGAGAACAGCACGTCCGGGACGTCGTGGTGGGTCAGCACCGCGATCACCCCGGGCGCCGCCAGCGCGGCGGTGGTGTCGATCGACCGGATGCGGGCGTGCGCGTGCGGGCTGCGCAGCAGTACGGCGTGCAGCATGCCCGGGACGGCGAGATCCATGGTGTAGGGCTCGGTCCCGGTGACGATCCGCGGGCCGGCCGGTGCCCGCAGCGAGGACCCGACGCCGGTGCCGTGCTTGCCCATGGCGACGTCGTCGGTCGGATCGAGGGTGCCGGCGACGCCGTGCAGCGCATCGTCGATCGCCCGGTAGCCGGTGCAGCGACACAGGTTGCCGCGCAATGATCGTGGCAGGTCCACCCGCTGCTCGGCGGTGAGCCCGGACGCGGTGACCACCATCCCGGCGGTGCAGAACCCGCACTGGAAACCGCCGGCTGCCACGAAGTCCCGCTGCACCGGATGCAGGTGCTCGGGGGTGCCCAGGCCGCTCACCGTGGTCACCTCGCGTCCCGCCACCCGGTGCGCCGGGACGATGCAGGAGTGCACCGGTCCGCCGTCCAGCAGCACCGAACAGGCACCGCAGTCCCCGGCGTCGCAGCCCTTCTTCACCTCGAAGTGGCCGTTCTCCCGGAGCAGCGTCCGCAGCACCTGGCCCGGCCGGGCCTCCAGCTCGACCGGCTCGCCGTTCAGGGTCAGCTTCACGGCGCGGCCTCCGGGAACAGCTCGACCCGGATCTCCTCGGCCAGCACGGCGCTCACCGCGTGCCGCCAGTCCGGGGTCCCGTGCGCGTCGTGGTGCCAGACCGACGCATCCAGCCCGTCCACCGCCGCCAGCAGCTCGCCGGGCCCGGGATCGGCGGCGAAGGAGAGCCGGATCGGCCGGACGGTGCCGCCGGTCAGCGTCAGCTCGAACCCGTCGGCGGCGGTGCGGCGGCCGATCACCACGCTGCCCGACCGGCCGAGCGGGGACAGCGCGATCTTGCGGAACGCGGTCCGCTCGCGCAGTGCCTGGTCCGGCAGCAGGATGCTGCGCAGCACCTCGCCGGACCGCAGCGCGGTCGTCGCCGGACCGGTCACGAAATCCATCACCAGCAACGTGCGCAGACCGCCGTCCGGGGTCCAGATGGTGCACACGCCGTCCAGTGACGCGGTCAGCGAGATCATCGGTCCGGCCGGGAAGCCGAGGCAGAGGTTGCCGCCCACCGTCGCGAACCGCCAGATCTTGAACGAGGCGAGATAGGCCTCGCAGCACTGGCGGAGCAGGCCGGCCGCGCCGTATCCGTCCGGCAGCCGGTGGTCGTAGAGCTCCTGGACGGTGCAGGTGGCGGCGACCTCGAGCCCGGCCGCGGAGTGCTCCAGGGGTGTCCAGCCGAGGGTGGTCAGGTCGACCAGTTGCTCGACGGTGTCCTGCGACTCGCTGAACAGCCAGGTGCCACCGGCCAGCACAGCGACGGGACCGCCGAGACCGGCGAGATCGGCGCGCGAGCGGGCGGGGACGATCGCGGTGACCGTGTTCAGGTCCACCCGCCCTCCCTTCGCCTCGGCGCCGGCGTGCTGCCGATGGTGCACGGAACGGTGCCCTGACGGCGTGTCCGGACGGTAACGCGGCTGTTTCCCGTTCCGCGAGGGCTGTCAGCCGTCCGTGGCGCCGGGGCGGCCCCCGCTCCCCGCCGCCCGCACCGCCGTCCACCACCCTGGTGCCGGGGAGCGGTGCAGGTCGCGGCCGGTCCAGCGCAGGACCGTCCCGGGGCCGTGCAGGTCGAACCGCTCACCCGCCGCGGCCGACACCGGGCCGGCCACCCGGCCGAGCACCAGCACGCTGTCCACCACCCGGTCCGACCCGAGCAGTCCGGGCCGGCCGCGGGTGGATCGCTGCAGGTCGAGGTCCTCCAGCAGCAGCGGTTCGCCGGCCAGCGTCACCCGGGTCCGGGCCAGCAGATCGCCGCCGAGCTCGCCGGTCCGCCCGAGCACGAGGGTCTCCCGGAAGACCGCCTCGGCACCGTCCGCGGCCTCCAGATCGAGGGTGCGGGTCACCCGGGCGCCGTCGGCCACGACGAACGGTTCGCCGTGCCAGCGCAGCCGGGCCCCGACCCCGAGGCGGATCCGGACGGTCCACCAGGACGGCTCCCCGGCGCCGTCGTAGGCCACGGTGCCGGCGGTCTCCACGATCTCCAGCCGGCCGCCGTCGGCGACCTCGACGTCCAGCCGGACCGTGTCGCCGGGCAGCAGCAACGCCTCGGTGGCGACCAGCGCGATCCGGGCGCCGGTCGCGTCCGCCGACAGCACCCGGGGTGCGAGCAGGCCGGGCCGCAGCCGCATCGACGCCCGGCCGACGCCGGTGGCGTCGGGGGTGATGCCGATCGCCACCGACCCGTCGGCGGGCGCGAGGATCACGAGTGGGCGTGGGTGGGTTCGCCCCCGGCGTGCGCATCGTCGTGAGCGCCGTCGTGGGCATGGTCGTGAGAGCCGTCGTGGGCATGGTCGTGGGCTTCGTCGTGGGTGTGGGTGAAGCCGCCACCGGGCAGGGACTCGTCGGCGTGGAAGTGCGGGGCCATCGGGCCCGGGTCGACCGGGACGTGGGTGCCGGTGCGGAACACCGCGAGCATGTCCCGCAGCCACTGCTTGAGGCCCTCGACCGAGACCTGGTCGGTGCGGGAGAGGCCGAGGACGGGACGGCCGTCGCGGGCGGCGCTGCCGTCGGCCACCATCTGCCCGACATCGACTCCGACGTACGGCGCGAGATCGGTCTTGTTGACGATCAGCAGGTCGGCGCGGGCGATCCCCGGTCCGCCCTTGCGCGCCACGTCGCCGCCGCCGGCCACGTCCAGGACGAACAGCTGGGCATCGACCAGGGCCGGCGAGAAGGTCGCGGTCAGGTTGTCGCCGCCGGACTCCACCAGCACCACGTCCAGCGGCGCGAAGTCCTGCTCCATGTCCTCGACGGCCAGCAGGTTCGCGGTGACGTCGTCGCGGATGGCGGTGTGCGGGCAGGCGCCGGTCTCGACCGCCCGGATCCGCTCCGGCTCGAGCACCCCGGCGGACCGCAGGAACCGGGCGTCCTCGTCGGTGTAGATGTCGTTGGTGATCACGCCGAGCCGCAGCTCCGCGGACAGCTCGCGGCAGATCAGCGCGATGATCGAGGACTTCCCGGTGCCCACCGGCCCGGCCACCCCCAGCCGGAACGAACGGGTGGTGTTCGGAGTGGTCATCAGGCACCTCGCAGGTCGATCGGCTCAGCGGGCGGGCAGGATTCCCACCCGCGCACCGACCGTAACCGCCCCGCATGTCCGGAACATGACCGCGCCCGGAACGACCGCGCCCGGAACGACAACGACCCCGCCGCGTGGTGCGACGGGGCCGTGGTCTTGCCTCGGGGATCAGGCGTCGGCGGTGGTGGCGGCCTTCGCCTGCTGCTCGGCGATCTCCTTGCGGACCTGGTCCATGTCGACCTTCGACGCCTGCTCGATGAGGTCCTCCAGCGCATCGGCCGGCAGGGCGCCCGGCTGCGAGTACAGGACCACGCCGTCACGCACGACCATCAGGGTCGGGATCGACCGGATCTGGAAGGCCTGCGCGAGCGCCTGCTGCGCCTCGGTGTCGACCTTGCCGAAGGTCAGCTCAGGATGCTTCTCCGACGACTTCTCGAAGACCGGGCCGAACTGGCGGCACGGGCCGCACCAGGACGCCCAGAAGTCGACGAGTACGGTGCCCTCGCCACCCACGACGTCGTCGAAGTTCTGCGTGGTCAGTTCGGTGGTCGCCATCTCTGCTCCAGTTCCTGCCGGGATCACCGGCCGTCTGTGGTGCCGGACCGCTCGTGGCGCCCGGCCGGCCGCCCGCACCGGTCGTGCGGGGCCTGTCCGTTCCTGCAACGAACGACCGGCACCGACGATTCCCCGCGCCCGGCGATCCACGCGGCCGTCAGATCCGGAAGCGCCAGTACTCGGCCACGTAGGGCAGATCGAACTCCGCCCGGCCGGCCAGGTCGGGATGGGTGGCGGTGAGCTCGCGAACCGCGGCGAGCAGGTCGGCCCGGTCCGCCTCCGACTGCAGCAGCACGTAGCTGCGGGTGGCGACCAGGTCCACCAGGCGGTCCGCGGTCATGGGCTGCAGCCAGTCGACCCGCCCCGAGTCCAGCGGCTGCAGCGGCGGCCGCACGTCCGGCAGGAACCGCCCCCGGCCGGGCCCGTCGGCGGAGGCGAGCAGCCGGCCCAGCTCACCGACCCAGTCGACCTGCTCGTCCCGGGTGTTCCAGACCAGGCCGAGAACCCCGCCCGGACGCAGCGCGCGGACCACCTCGGCGGACCCGGCGACCGGGTCCACCCAGTGCCACGCCTGCGCCGCGAGCACCGCCGCCACCGAGCCGTCCGGCACCGGGATGCGCTCGCCCGCCCCGTCCAGCACGCCGACCCCGGGCAGTACTGCGGCCAGTTGCGTCCGCATGCCCTCCGAGGGCTCGACGGCGACGACGTCCGGGCGCCGCGCCGCGAGCAGGGCGGTGAGCTTGCCGGTGCCCGCACCGACGTCGACCACCGTTCCGGTCGGGACGTCGGCCAGCAGGGCGTCCACCACCGCGTCCGGGTAGCCGGGCCGGGAGGCGTCGTAGAGGCCGGCCGCCGGGCCGAAGGCTCTCGCGTGGTCCCGCCGGTGTCCAGATGCTGCTCCGGGTGTCGCCATGGCATCAGTCAACACCCCGACGGCGGTCCCCACCTGCACGACTCAGGCCCGGAACAGCCGACGCTCGGCGACGGCGTGCTGCTCCGCCCACCGTTCGATCATCGGCGCCGCCGCCGCCGGGATCTCTTCTGGCTCCTCGAGATCCTCAACCAGACAAGCCATCTCGTCGATAGGCTCATCGAGCGCCAGCACCCGCCGGGCCGCCGCGACCGGGTCCGCCGGGGCCAGCTTGAGGGCCGCGGCGCACACCGACTGCACGTCGTCGTAGCCGATCAGCCGGGCCAGCCGGCCGGCATCCAGCCCACCCGCCGCTGCCGCCACACCGAGAACCACTGCCCGGCACAGGTTCCGGACACCGGAGGCGGCGATCACCGCCGGTGCGTCCGGCCAGAGTCCCTGCAACAGCCGCAGGTAACCGCGACCGAGCACGGTGGCGTTCTCCCGCAGGGCCGCCGACGCCGTCCGCGCCCGCCAGGCCGTGTCGCACCGCCGCAGATCCTCCGTCCCACCGCGGAGCACCATCGACCGCGCCACCACGGCGGTCCCGGCCTCGACCAGGGTGACGGTGGCCAGCCGGACCCGCAGCAGGTTGTCGATCGCCGACTCCGGCATGCCGTCGAGCAGCGCCGGCTCCAAGCCGCCGGACTGGGTGTGCGCACCGGTGGGCAGGCGGGAGTCGGCGAGCAGCATCAGCAGCACGTCGGCCCTGTCGGCTGTGTCGGCATGGGTCACGACAGGCACCCTCAGAACATCGAGTACAGCTGCGCCAGCGGCAGTTCCGTCGCCGGGGCCGGTTCGATCAGCTCGCCGTCGACGGTGATCCGGAAGGTCTCCGGCTCGATGACGATCTCCGGGGTGGCGTCGTTGTTGCGCATGTGCGCCTTGCCGACATCTCTCGTGGAGCGCACCGCCACCAGCTCCCGCTGCAGCCCCAGCCGCCCGGCCAGGCCGTCCTCGATGGCGGCCGGCGCCACGTAGGACTGGGAGAGCGAGGCACCGATCCCGTCGGCCAGGGCCGGCCGCATCAGCACGGGCTGCGGCGTCGGGATGGAGGCGTTCGGGTCACCGAGAGCGCCCCAGACGATGCCGCCGCCCTTGATCACGATCGACGGCCGGACGCCGAAGAAGGCCGGGTCCCAGAGCACCAGGTCCGCCAGCTTCCCCACCTCGACCGAGCCGATCTCGTGGTCGACCCCGTGCGAGATCGCCGGGTTGACAGTGTATTTCGCGACATACCGGCGGGCCCGGAAGTTGTCGGCGGGCAGCGATCCGCCGATGTCGCCGAGCCGGTGCTTCATCACGTGCGCGACCTGCCAGGTGCGGGTGATCACCTCGCCGATCCGGCCCATCGCCTGGGCATCGGAGGAGGTGAGGGAGATGGCACCGAGATCGTGCAGCACGTCCTCGGCGGCGATGGTGGTGGCCCGGATCCGGGACTCGGCGAAGGCCAGGTCCTCCGGCACCGCGGGGTTGAGATGGTGGCAGACCATGAGCATGTCGAGGTGTTCGGCGACGGTGTTCACCGTGTGCGGCAGGGTCGGGTTGGTGGACCCCGGCAGCACGTTCGGCAGGCCGGCCAACCGCAGGATGTCCGGCGAGTGCCCGCCGCCCGCACCCTCCACGTGGAACGCCGAGATCGACCGCCCAGCAATGGCATCGATCGTCGACTGCACGTAACCGGCCTCGTTCAGCGAGTCCGAGTGCAGCGCGACCTGCAGCCCCCACTCACCGGCGGCGCGCAGCGCGGCGTCCACCGCCGCCGGGGTGGAACCCCAGTCCTCGTGCACCTTGTAGCCGCCGGCCCCGGCCAGCGCCTGCTCCCGCAGCCCCTCCATCGAGACGGTGTTGCCCTTGCCCAGCAGCAGCACGTTGACCGGGTACCGGTCCAGCGAGCGGTGGATCGCCGACAGGTGCCAGGCCCCCGGGGTGACCGTGGTGGCCTTGGTGCCCTCGGACGGACCGGTGCCGCCGCCGCCGATCGTGGTGATGCCGGTGGCGAGCGCCTCCACCACCTGGGACGGCGACAGCATGTGCACGTGCGAGTCGAAAGCGCCTGCGGTGAGGATCTTCCCCTCGCCGGAGATGATGTCGGTGGACGGCCCGATCCGCAGGTGCGGGTGCACCCCGTCGGCGATGTCCGGGTTGCCCGCCCGGCCGAGCGCGACGATCCGGCCGTCCCGGATCCCGACGTCGGCCCGGATGATCCCCCAGTGGTCGAGCACGACGACGTTGGTGACCACCGTGTCCGGCGCGCCGTCGGCGCGGGTGGTGGAGCCCTGGGCCATCGACTCGCGGATCGACTTGCCGCCGCCGAAGACCGCTTCCTCACCGCCGACGGTGAGGTCCTGCTCCACCTCGATCCACAGATCCGTGTCACCGAGCCGGATCTGGTCGCCGACCGTCGGCCCGTAGAGCGCGGCGTACTCCGCGCGGGAGATCTCCACCATCGGTTACAGCACGCCCCCGTCGTCCTTGATCTGCAGACCGGGCACCCGGCGCGCGCCGCGCAGCGCCACCGCCGCCACCGTCCGGGAGGCGCCCGGTTCGAAGCGCCGGGAGGTCCCGGACGGGATGTCCAGCCGGAACCCGTGTGCCGCCGCCCGGTCGAAGTCCAGTGCGGTGTTCGCATCGGGCAGGTGCAGGTGCGAGCCGATCTGCACCGGCCGGTCACCGGTGTTGACGATGGTCAGCTCGATCCGTTCGTCCGGCCCGCGGTCCGCGTTCAGTTGCACCGTGCCCGGCGCCGTCCTGATCGCCCCCGGGCCGCTGTCGCGCCCTCCGGCCATACGTGCTCCTCGTCCTCATTCCCGGTGCCCGGGCGCCGTCAGCTGATGGGGTGGTGCAGGGTGACCAGCTTGCGGCCGTCCGGGAAGGTGGCCTCCACCTGGACGTCCGCGATCATCTCGGCCACCCCGGGCATCACCTGGTTCCGGCGCAGCACCTCGCGGCCGGCCACCATCAGGTCCTGCACGGAGCGGCCCTCCCGCGCCCGCTCGATGACCCAGGTGGACAGCAGCGCCACCGATTCCGGGTGGTTGAGCAGTACTCCGCGGTCCAGTCGGTCGCGCGCCACCATCCCGGCGACGGCGAGCAACAACTTCTCCGTGTCCGACGGGGTCAGGTGCACCGGTCCTCCTCGTGGTCCCGGCCGGGCGCCCGCCGGGAAGTGCCAGTGGCAGTATGCGCCGCCGCTCCCGGGCCGTTCACGGCAGGAGCTCGTAGGCTTCCCGGGTGAGGAAGTCGGCGAACCGGTCCCCGGTCGTCAGGTCCACCAGCAGGTTCCGGGCGTCGGCCAGCAGATTGCGGCCACCGGGCTGTTCGGCCCAGACCTCGGCCAACATCTCCAGCACCCCGTCGGCGATCTCCGCGACCAGCGCCGGCGTGACCTTCCGGCCGGTGTCCAGCACCACCCGGTCCCGGCGGCGCAGCCAGATCCGGGTCCGGCAGATCTCGGCGGCCGCCGCCTCCTCGCGGACGGCGCCGATCACCACCGATCCGCGACCGGCCAGCCAGTGCACGAGATATTCGAGCGCCACTGCGATGTCGGCGCGCAGCGCGGCCTCGGTGCAGTCCGGGCGACCGGCCCGGTGCACCGCTGCGAGGTCCAGCAGGGCCGTCGGATCGGCCGGCACCGGCGGCGCCGCACCGCCGCCGCGGGCACCGGGGAGCCGGGTGTAGATCTCGGCGCAGAGCGGCACCAGGCCGGGGTCGGTGACGACGACACCTGCGTATCCCGAGCGCATCTGGTGCTCCTGCGCCTCCCGGAAGCCGTCCGGCACCCGCGGGCGCGGCTGCGACCCGCCGGTGGTCGTGCCCGCCACACCACCGGCGATCGCCACCGTGCCCCGACGTCGGCAGGTGGACACCAAGAGGTCCGAATAGGCCGTGCGGAACGGGTCCACGGTGTCGGTGGCAGCGGTGGTGGTCCCGTCCTCGCCGGCCGGCACGGCCGGCGGGACACGGACCTCGTCCAGTCGGGCGTGGTCCCGCATCGTCTTGAGCAACGAGAACAGGTAGTCCCCCGGACCGGCGTTGAGGCCGACGACCGCATCCCGGAGCTCCCAGAGGATCTCGTCCATCTCGAAGGCGGCCCACACGGTCTCGATGGTCACCGACGCGCGGATCGATCCGGCCGGCAGTCCCAGCTCGGACTCGGCGAAGGCGAACACCTCGGCCCAGAGCCGCGCCTCCAGGTGCGACTCGATCTTCGGCAGGTGCAGGGCCGGGCCGCTGCCGGCCGCCAGCAGGGCGGCGGCGTTGTGGAACACGAACAGCCCGAAGTCGACCAGCGCGCCGGCCAGCGGGACCTCGTCCACCGTCAGGTGTTTCTCGTCCAGGTGCCAGCCGCGTGGGCGCACCATCAGCGCCGGCCGGGAGCGGAGCGGCACCGCCGCCACGGCCGCCGTCCCCCCGGTACCGTCGATGGCGCCGCCGACCAGGTCCGCCAGCGCGAGCTGGCCGCCGATCACGTTCTCCCACAGCGGGGTGGTCGCGTCCTCGAGATCCGCGATCCAGATGCAGGCGCCGGACAGCAGCGCCGTGGCGGCGGCCCGCGCGTCCACCGGTGTGCTGAACTCGACGCGCCGGTCCTGCAGGTGCGGCGGCGCCGGGGCGACCGTCCACTCGGCGTCACGCAGCTCGGCCGTGGCCGGCAGCCGGTCCGGGAGCGCCCCGGCGGCCACTTCCGCCTGTCGCCGCTCCCTGCGCTCCAGCAGTTCCCGTCGCGGCCCGTCGAACCGGCGGTGCAGCGACCCGAGGAAGACCAGTGCCGGTGTGCTCAGGATCCGGCCCAGTCCGGGCGCGTCGGATCCGGACACCAACGGGCTGCTCATCGGGGCTCCTCGGGGCAGGGCCGCACGGCCGATCCGTGTCGACTCACCTTTCGGCGCACCGCTGTTGGCGCACCTCACCCGGCACGGCGATCGCCGTGCGAGGCGGGCCCCATCATCGCGCCCGGGTGTGTCGCCCGCGTGACCGCGACGTGAGCAGCCGGGCACATGTGGCGATCACGAACCGGACTTCCGCGGCCACCGATGGTCATTCGGGTCGCGGAAGCCCGGTCCGGACGGGTGATCCGGGGTGGTGGTTGATCCGAGCGGGTGCTGCGTTCAGTGCGGTTCAGTGCGGTTCAGTGCGGGATGACCGCGGACTCACCCTTCGGTTCGACCTGGAGGTTCTCCCGGTTGGCGTCGAAGCCGCCGTGCTCGCCCTCGGACTCCGCCTTCGCCTTCTGCTCCGGGGAGTTCAGCAGCAGGTTCAACAGGATCGCCACGATCGCACCGGCGCTGATACCGGAGTGGAAGATCGTCTTGAACCAGTTCGGGAAGGCGTCGTAGAAGGCCGGCGAGACCACCGGGATCATCGCGATGCCGATCGAGATCGCGATCACCAGGATGTTCCGGTTGTTGATCTTCACCGTGGTCAGCGTCCGGATGCCGGAGGCGGTCACCATGCCGAACAGCGCGATCCCGGCGCCGCCGAGCACCGGCAACGGGATGCCCTCGACGATCGCACCCATCTTCGGGGTGAGCCCGAGGATGATCAGCACCGCACCGGCGAAGGTGGCGACGAAACGGCTGCGCACACCGGTGATCGAGACCAGCCCGACGTTCTGCGCGAACGCCGTGTACGGGAAGGTGTTGAAGACACCGCCGATCACGGTGGACAGGCCGTCCGCCCGCAGCCCGTTAGCGAGCCGCCGGCCGTCGACCTTGACATCGACGATCTCGCCGATGGCGAGGATGTCGCCGGTGGTCTCGGTCATGATGACCAGCGCCACGATGCACATCGAGATGATCGCGCTGACCTCGAAGATCGGGAAGCCGAAGTGGAACGGCGTGGAGACACCGACCCAGTCCGCACTGCCGACGGTGGACCAGTGCGCCAGGCCCATCGGGATCGCCACGATCGTGCCGAGCACGATCCCCAGCAGGATCGAGATGCGGGCCAGCACCGGCGGCGCGAACCGCTCGATCAGCACGATCGCGACGAGCACACCTGCTGCCAGCGCGACGTTCTCGACCGGGGCGGCACCGTCCTCACCGCCCCGGCTGGTCCAGCCGGCCGCCACGCTCATCAGCGACAGACCGATGATCGTGATGACCGTGCCGGTGACCAGCGGTGGGAAGAACCGCAGCAGTTTCGCGAACACCGGGGCGAGCAGCATCATGAAGACACCGCTGGCGATCACCGAGCCGTAGATCGCGGCCACACCGTAGTCCGAGCCGATCACGATCATCGGCGACACCGCGGCGAAGGTGCAGCCCTGCATCAGCGGCATCCGGATGCCGAAGTACGGGAAGCCGATCGTCTGGATCAGTGTGGCGATGCCGGCGACCAGCAGGTCCGCGGTGACCAGGTAGCCCAGGTCGCTCGGATCCAGCTTGCCCGCCGCGATGAGCGCTCCGCCGACCACCAGCGGCACGGCGACCGCGCCGGCATACATCGCCAGCACGTGCTGCAGTCCCAGGGGGATCAGCCGTGACCACGGCGGCAGTTCGTCGACCGACTCGATCGGAGTCCCGTCCTCGGCCAGCTTGCGACGAAATCCCATGGTGAACCTCGTTTCCCCGTTTGCCGGGTGGCTCCCGAGTGCCCCCGGACCGGGCCATCGTCGGACCGGACCGTTGCACGGCGATATCCGCAGGTGAACCCGAGGTAACGAAGTGCCGGGCATCCGGGTGACAGCGCCCGGAGCCGGAACCTGCGGCTCAGACGAAACCGTTGATGCCTTCCCAGGCGCTGCCGGCCGGTGCCGCGTCGTCGCGGAGGATCGAGGCCTCGATGAGGCCGTAGGGGCGGTCCGCCGCGTAGAAGACGACGTTCGGGTTGTCGAGTTCCCAGGCCGACAGGTCCACCAGGAAATGGTGCTTGTTCGGGCAGGACAAACGGATCTCGGCGATCTCCGGGTGCAGTTCCAGGGCCGTCCGGCCCATCGAGAACAACGTCTGCTGCAGGGACAGCGAGTGCACGGTGGCGAACTGCTCGAGCAGCACGGCCTTCACCGAGGTGTACAGGTGGTCCCACGGCGCGGTGTCGAGGTCCAGTCCGGCGTCGTACCGCCAGCGGGCGGTGACCGAGGTGGCCATGATCCGGTCGTCGGTCTCCACCAGGGAGGTGTAGGGCACGTCCGGGAAGCCGTGGAACTCGCTGCCGGTGCTCTTGAGCAGCACGACGTTCTCCATGCCGGAGATGACGCTCTCGGTGTCGCCGTCCTTGCGCACCACCGTCGTGCGCACCTCCGGGGAGCCCTTGACGAACGAGTGGTCGTGCGGACCGCCGGCCGTGGTGATCCGGTCCCAGAACGTCTGCTCGATCTCCATCCGGGCGCCGGTCACCTGCTCGTAGGTACCGACGTAGTTGCGCGCCAGCCGGAGTGCGAATTCCTCGATCGTGGTGATGCCACCGGTCCGGGCCAGCGCGTACACCGTGTTCTTCTGCGTGTCGGTGGCGATGACCTTGTCGTTCGCCCCGGTCAGATGGGTGTCCTCGAAGTGACCGATCAGCTGGCTGGTGACGTTGACGTCGGTCAGCACGTGCTGCGGTGTGCTCCGGTCGACGTGCACCATCCGCACCTCGGCCTTGCCGTACTGGTTGTGTCCCAGGACGATCGCCATCTCGTCAGCTCCCCAGGTAGGTGGAATAGGAGTACGTGCTCGCGAGCACCGGCACGTGGTAGTGCGCCCGCGCGCCGTCCAGGTACACCTCGACGATGATCCGCGGGTAGAACAGCTTGCGGTGCACGGCGGTGAAGTACCCGACGGTGTCGTAGACCAGCCGGAAGGTGCCGGGCGCCAGCGCGCCGTCGGCGAGAGTCGCCACCCTGCCGTCGTTGTCGGTCACGCCGCCGCCGACCAGTCGGGTCGATCCGTCGTCGGCGACGGTGTGCAGCCCCACCGGCACCTGCGCAGCGGGCCGGCCGATCGAGGTGTCCAGCAGGTGGGTGGAGATGCGCTGGATGATGCCGGTCACGCGGCACCCCCGCCGGACTCGTCCGAGACCGCCTTCGCCAGACGGAGTTCGCCGATGCGGCGCAGCTCGTGCACCACCACCGGTCGCTCGTCCTCGGGACTGTGCCCCAGCCGCTCCCGTAGCGAGGCGAGGATCTCGTCGCCGGACAGGCCGGCGGCGCAGATGAGGAAGATGTGACCGAATCTCGCCTCGTACGCCGCGTTACCGGCGGCCAGGTCGTCGACCTCGGCGGCGGTGACCCCGGCCTGTTCGCCTCGCGACCACCCCTGCTCGGTCGCGGTCCCGGCGGTGGCGGCCTTCTTCTCGCCGATCCGCGGGTGCCGGGCCAGCGCCCCGGCCACCTCACCCCAGGTGATCGCGCCGGCCGCTTCCGCACCCGCCTTGCGCAGGGCGGCGACATCGGCGTACGGACGGCCGTCACTCACCGTGCCGATCCAGGCGGGGATGTCCAGGCAGGCGCCGAGAACCTCGGCGGCGAGCGCGCTGTCGTCGTTGAAGCGGGTCAGCGACACCGCGCTCACCGGGCGCCACCCGGCACGGCGAACTGCGCGGCACCCGGCCCGACGACGGAGCGGCGCGCCGCCTGGGCGGGCAATCGGACCGGCGTCGGTGCGGTCTCGGCGAAGAGCCCGGTGTGCCGCGGCAGCGTCGCGATGGAGGCCTCGAGGTGCTCCTGGTGCGCGTCGACGGCGGCGAGCAGCGCCACTGTGTCCCGGGCGCGGAAGGCGGTCAACATGTCGCCATGATCGTCGTGCAGTCGTTCCCGTGCCACCTCGGAGATGTGCGCCATCGGCCGGCACGGCTCGGTGAGGTTCCAGGCGGCGTCGATCATGTGCAGCAGCCGCGGCATCCGGGACGGGGCCAGCAGCGAGGAGTGGAAGCGGCGGCTCTCCCGGTGGTAGGCCTGCAGGTCACCGGCGGCGACCGCGGCACCGAGCGCGTCGTGCGCGGTCTGCTGCTCCAGGTCGTCGGCCGGCCCGGCCGCCACGACGGCGGCGATGATCGCGGCACGCTCGAGAACGCCGCGCACCACGTAGATCTCCTGGAACTCCTCGATCGTCAGCTGGGCGACGGTGTATCCGGACCGTGCGCGGTGCGCGACCAGGCCCTCGCCGATCAGCGTCTTCAGTGCCTCCCGGACGGGGATGCGGGAGACCTGGAAGAGCTCGGCCACCTCGTCGACCGGGATGGGCGCGCCGGGCGGGCTGCCGCCGCCCAGGATGGTGGTGCGCAGCGCGTGCAGGATGTCCTCCTGCGAGCTGCCCGGGCGCCGCTCCTCCGGTGCCAGTGCGCCGAGCTGACCGACCAGGCCCGACCGCCGTCGTGGAGTCCCCAAGCCGCCACCTCCGCTTCTCCGCCGCCAGCGCCACCGGTGTTGTTGCTGCTACCGGCCTCGCTGTGCCCCGACGGCGGGGACGCTAGCTGCGGGATGTTGCGTCCCGATGACCGTTCGTGACGAATACCCGACCGACCCCGCATCCGGGCGGGCCCGGCCGGTGCCGACGCCCCGTCGTCCGGAGCTGCGGACACCGGTGTGCCCGGGAGGTCGCCTGTCCTCCCGGGCACACCGGTCACCGCTGCCGGGCCGTTCAGTCGGTCGGCGCCGGCAGGTCGTCGGTCGGGACGCTGTTGCGTGCCATCGAGGTGCCGACCAGGTAGCCGACGAACCCGATACCGGCACAGATGAACCAGCTGTAGGCGGCCACCTGCATCGAGCCCCAGAACACGATCGCCACACCGATCAGGGCGCCGAGGGCGGTGGCACCGACCGCGATCGGGTTCACGCCCTTGCGGTAGTAGTAGCGGCCCTTCGGGCTCAGCGTGTACAGGTCGTCCGCGACGACCTTCTGCTTCTTCACCAGGAAGTAGTCGGCGATCAGCACGCCGTAGAGCGGACCGATGAAGCAGCCGAGGACGTCCAGCGTGTAGTGGATGGTGTCCGGGGAGTTGTAGAGGTTCCACGGGGTGATCAGCACGGAACCGACGGCGGCGATCATGCCGCCGGTACGCCAGGAGATCTTCTGCGGGTTGACGTTCGAGAAGTCGAAGGCCGGCGAGATGAAGTTGGCGACGATGTTGATGCCGACCGTGGCGATCATGAAGGTGAGCGCACCGAGCACCACCGCGGTGACCGAGTCGAGCCGGGCGACGGTCTCCACCGGGTCGGTGATGAAGTCACCGAACACCGGCTTGGTGGCAGCGGCGGTGACGACGACCAGCAGCGAGAAGACGATGAAGTTGAGCGGCAGGCCGAGCAGGTTGCCCCGCTTCACCGCGGCGAAGGACTTGCCGTAGCGGGCGAAGTCGCCGTAGTTCAGCATCGGGCCGGAGAAGTAGGACACCACCAGCGCGATCGAGGAGAGGATGACCGGCAGTGCGGCCCAGCCGGTCAGCGAGATGCCGTCCTCGTTGAGGCTGAAGGTCAGGTTGGACCAGCCGGCCTTCGCAACCAGGTAGATGGCGAGCGCGAACATCACGACATAGACCGCGGGGCCGCAGAAGTCGATGAACTTGCGGATCGCCTCCATGCCGCGCCAGAACACCAGCGCCTGGGCGATCCACATGACGATGAAGCCGATCCAGCCCAGCATCGACAGCCCGACGAAGCCGTACAGCGACTTGTCCGCGTAGGGCGCGAGGTTCGGCCAGATCTTGACCACCAGGACGACCAGGGAGTGGGAGGCGAGGAAGGTCTGGATGCCGTACCAGGCCACGGCGATCAGGCCGCGGATGATGGCCGGCACGTTCGCGCCGAGCACCCCGAAGCTGATCCGGGAGGCGACGGGGTACGGGGTACCGGTGCGCTGGCTGGGGCGGGCGACCAGGTTGCAGAGCCAGTAGACGATGGTGATGCCGACCAGCAGGGCGAGCAGCACCTGCCAGCCGGCAAGTCCGAGTGCGAACAGCGAGCCGGCGGTGACGTACCCACCGACGCTGTGCACGTCGGACATCCAGAACGCGAAGAAGTTGTACGAGCCCCAGGTCTTCTTGCGCAGCGGCGCGAGATCTTCGTTGGTGAGCCGCGGGTCGTACCCGGGCTTGATCAGCACCGCGCTGTCGGCCTCGGCCGCGACGGGGGCGGCCCCGCCGTCACCGGCCGGCCTGATGGTGTCGGTCATCTGCGCTCCTGTGAACGGATGGGCGCCCGTGACCGGCGCGCCACACTGGATGTACCGGGAACGGTAGGAGCGGGCTGTTGCGCCTCGGTGTCGCGAACGATATATCCGCGATCTGCTCGATCCCGTTCCGACGGCACGGCTCCCGCAGCACATCCGGTGCGAACGCCCACGTCGGACGTGGCCGAGCGCAACGGATCGGCCCGGATCCTGTTGGCGCCCGAGCCGGTGGGTCAGCCGGGCCGGTGGTCGCCCGGGGCGACGAGCCGCCCGGCGACCATGTCCGGTTCGAGAGCCGTGCCGCGCAGCCAGGTCCGGCGCACCCGGCCGGCCAGCTCGGCCCCCAGGTACGGGGTCACCGGGTGGCGGTGCCGGATGATCGACGGCTCGACGGTGTACCGCTCGCCGTCGGCCAGCGCCACCAGGTCGGCGTCCGCCCCGACCTCGATGCGGCCCTTGTGGGAGAGCCCGACCAGGTCGGCCGGACCGCGGGACATCCAGCCCAGGACGGTGGCGAGATCGATGCCCCGGCGCTGCGCCTCGGCCCAGACTGCGCCGAAACCGAACTGCAGCGAGGCGATCCCGCCCCAGGCGAGGCCGAGATCACCGACGTCCAGCAACTTCAGCTCGGGCGTCGAGGGCGAATGGTCGGTCACCACGATGTCGATCGTGCCGTCCGCCAACGCCTCCCACAGCGCGTCGGTGTCCTGCCGGCCACGGATGGGCGGGCAGCACTTGTACTGCGGGGCGCCGTCCGGGATCGTCTCGGCGGAGAAGGTCAGGTAGTGCGGGCAGGTCTCGGTGGTGATCGGCACGCCGTCCGCCTTCGCCTGCCGGATCAGCTCGGCACCGGCCGCGGACGACAGGTGCACCACGTGCACCCGGCATCCGGTCGCCCGGGACGCCTCGATCACCCGGGCGACCGCGGCGGCCTCGGCGGTGTCCGGTCGGGAGTCGACGAACGCGGCGTAGCTGCGGCCCTGCGGGGTCGGCGAGGTGTGCAGGACATCGTGGTCCTCGGCGTGCACCAGGAACAGCCCGCCGATGCCGGCGATGGTGCGTGCGGCGGTGCGCAGTTCGACATCGGACAACGGCGGGAACTCCGGCACGCCGGAGTCCTGCAGGAAGCACTTGACACCGAACACCCCGGCGGCGAACAGGTCCGGCAGCTCGTCGAGGTTGGTCGGGGTGGCGCCACCCCAGAATCCGACATCCACCCGGCATCGACCCCGTGCGGCGCGCCGCTTCTCGGCGAGCGCGGACCGGGTCAGCGTGGGCGGCAACGAGTTCAGCGGCATGTCGATGACGGTGGTGACGCCGCCGGCGGCCGCAGCAGCGGTGGCGGTGTCGAAGCCCTCCCACTCCGTCCGGCCCGGCTCGTTGATGTGCACGTGGCTGTCGACCAGTCCGGGGATCAGGATCTCGTCCGGGGCCAGCACGTACTCGGTGGCCGCCGGGCCGGACCAGCCCGGTTCCTC
The DNA here is from genome assembly GCF_009707545.1 of Nakamurella alba. Lineage (NCBI taxonomy): Bacteria > Bacillati > Actinomycetota > Actinomycetes > Nakamurellales > Nakamurellaceae > Nakamurella > Nakamurella alba. The sequence continues at coordinate 353,599 of NZ_WLYK01000006.1, forward strand.
GATCCCGACGACCACACCGTTGCGGACCAGGATCGCGGCCGGCCGTTCGACCCCGTCGATCATCGCCCGGGCCGCCCGGATCACCAGCTGCGGGGCACGGAAACGGTTGCGGTGGGCCAGCACCGGGGCCTGGGCGAGTTCCAGGGCGGGGTCGGTCGTCATCGCGGGGGCCGCCTCACTTCGTCGTCGCGGTGGTGCTGTGGTGTCCCGGTGGTCAGAACGAGCGCAGGAACGCGGCGTCGAGGCCCGGGTGCGGGGACAGCGTGGTCATGGCCGCAGGGTATCCAGGCCATGGTTTCCCCGGCCGGTCCGTCGCGTCACGCGCACGTTACGACGCCGTCCGCCCCGCACTCGGGACGGACGGCGCCGGGGTGGTGCTGCCGGGCGGGGCTCAGCCCACGGGCAGCAGGAGCATCTTCGGTGCCGCCGGGTCGGTGCCGTACATGAACCCGAAGGCCCGGCCGTTCGCGGCCAGCCCGGTGTCACCGGCGTCCAGGGTGGGGGCGGCGGCGCACTCGTCACGGACCGGGGTCTGCGCGTCCGGATCGGTGAGGTGCAGACGCAGGTCGCCGCCCGGCTGCAGGAAGTAGGTCAGTCCCTGCGTCCCGCCGACCAGGTTGTCGGTGTAGGGGTCGTCGTGCAGTTCACCGGTCAGCGGGTCGATGTAGTCCAGGCAGCCGTCGGCGGCCGAGGCGATGTAGCCGGGCATGTCCCCGTCGGTGCCGGTGTACTGCAGCGCCATCGCGTTGATCATCACCGCGGCGGTGCCGTCGGTCGGCACCGCGATGCTCGGGCCCGACCAGTTGCCCTCCTGCGGGTCGCTGCCGGCGTCGTCGGCGAACTGCTGCAGGGTCAGGCCGGTGGAGTCGGCGTCGACCGGGCCGGCCAGCAGGGTCAGTTTCTGGCCGGGCGAGGAGGTGCCGCCGGCCTGCATGAGCATGTCGTCCGTCGCGGTCTTCCCGGCCGGGTAGTACGAGATGGTCCACGAGGTGTTCTTGTCGACCTGGCCCTGGCCCTGCGGGTCCGGGATGCGCATCGCGACGAACTCGCTCGCAGTGCCGTAGTCGACGGTCATCAGCTTCGTCCCGCCGTACTCCGGCGATCCCACCCAGACGTCGATGGCCTGGCCCCCGGTGGCCCCCGCCGGGAGCCACAGGTTGGCGAGGCGGATCTGCATGTCCAGCTCGGCGGTCGGCACCTGGTCGGAGGCACCGCCCGAGCCCGCCCCCGGCAGATCGGTGCCGAGATCCGTGCCGGGATCGGTGGGCAGGTCGGTCCCGAGGTCGGATCCGGCACCGATCGCCGCGCCCGGCATGCTCGGGGTGCCGGCGGTGGTGCTGGTCCCGCACCCGGTCAGCGCGAGCACGATCGCGCCGGCCAGCACGGTGGACCGGGTGAGGGATCCGAGGACGGTACGGACTGCGGAGCGGGGCATCTGGACTCCTGGCATCGGGACTGGTGGGCCTGGCCGGTATGCACTGCGGTGCAACGGATGTCGATGGTCCTGCAAAGGCGTAGGGCCGGAGTCGCACGGCCGGGGCGGCGGTACTCCGCCGGTCCTGCGGCCGGTGCTTCACCGGAACTGCACAGGGGACGTGCGGCCCGGCATCAGGTTGTGCGCGGAGACGGGTACGTTCTGCGGATGTCCACATCCCCCGTCCGCGAGGTCCTCAGCTACGAGATGTTCGGCACCGCCGTCCGGAAACTGGCCGCCACCATCGCCGACGACGGGTTCCGGCCGGACGTCGTGATCGCGGTGGCGCGCGGCGGGCTGATCCCGGCCGGGGCGCTGTCCTACGCGCTCGGGACCAAGGCCGCCGGCACGCTCAACGTCGAGTTCTACACCGACATCGAGACCACCCTGCCGGACCCGGTGGTGCTGGAGCCGCTGCTCGACACCGCCGCCCTGGAGGGCAAGAACCTGCTGGTGGTCGACGACGTCGCCGACTCCGGTCGCACCCTGGCACTGGTCATGGACCTGATGCGCCAGCACGGCGCCGACGCCCGCTCCGCCGTCCTCTACACCAAGCCCCGCACCATCGTGGTGCCCGACTACTCCTGGCGGGACACCGATCTCTGGATCACCTTCCCCTGGTCCGCCCAGCCGCCGGTGACCGTGCGGGAGTCCTGAGGCCGGCCGCCTGCCGTGGGGCGAGAGCTGTTCCTGGGCAGAAGTTTCGGGCTCAGGCGGGTTCCAGGACCTCGAGCCCGCCCAGGCCCGGCCGCAGCGCCTCCGGCACGCGGACGGAGCCGTCCGGGAGCTGGTGGTTCTCCAGGATGGCGACGAGCCATCGGGTGGTGGCCAGGGTGCCGTTGAGGGTGGCCGCCACCTGCGGCTTGCCGTCCGCATCCCGGTAGCGCACGGACAGTCGGCGCGCCTGGAAGGTCGTGCAGTTCGACGTCGAGGTCAGCTCGCGGTAGGTCTGCTGGCTGGGCACCCAGGCCTCGCAGTCGTACTTACGGGCGGCCGACGTCCCGAGGTCGCCGGCCGCGACATCGATGATGCGGTAGGGCACCTCGATCGCATCCAGCATCTCCCGCTCGAACCCGAGCAGCGCCAGGTGCTCGTCGTGCGCGCGCTCGGGGGTGGTGTAGGAGAACATCTCCACCTTGTCGAACTGGTGCACCCGCAGGATCCCGCGGGTGTCCTTGCCGTACGACCCCGCCTCGCGCCGGAAACAGGAGGACCAGCCCGCGTACCGGACCGGGCCGTCGGACAGGTCGAGGATCTCGTCCGAGTGGTAGGCCGCGAGCGGCACCTCGGAGGTGCCGACCAGGTAGAGGTCGTCGGCCTCCAGCCGGTACACCTCGTCGTTGTGCTCGCCGAGGAACCCGGTGCCGTCCATCGACTCGGGCTTGACCAGCACCGGCGGGATCATCGGCACGAACCCGTTGGCCACCGCCTTGCTGATCGCCAGGTTGAGCATCGCGAACTGGAGCCGGGCGCCGACGCCGCGCAGGAAGTAGAAGCGGGCGCCGGAGACCTTGGCACCGCGGTCGGTGTCGATTGCTTTGAGGCCCTCGCCCAGTTCGAGGTGGTCCTTCGGGGTGAAGTCGAACTCGCGGGGGGTGCCGACCAGCTCGCGCACCACGAAGTCCTGCTCGCCGCCGGCCGGGGCACCGTCCTCGACCAGGTTCGGGATCGACTTGTGCGCGGCGGTCAGCGCGGCGTTCGCCTCCGACTCGACGGCCTCCGCGGCCTTCACCTCGGCGGCGAGCTCCTTGCCGCGCTCCAGCAGCGCAGGCCGTTCCTCCTTGGAGGCCTTGCCCACGGTCCGGCCGAACGCCTTCTGCTCGGTCCGCAGCTCGTCCGCCCGGACGACGGCGGCACGGCGGTCGGAGTCCGCCGAGAGCAACACGTCCACCACCGCGGGATCGGCCCCTCTGGCCTGCTGGGAGGCACGGAAGGCATCGGGGTCGTCACGGAGTTGGCGCAGGTCGATCACTCCCCGAGCGTATCCGGTGCGCCGGGCCCGTCCGGCCCACCCCCGGAAGCGTCCGTCCTGGTCGGTCCACATGCCGACGGCTGTCCACATCCCGCCCGGGTCGACCCCCGCGGCCGCCGCCGGCGGGCAACGCTGCCCTGGTGTCCCCCACCTCACCCGCCGACGGCTCGCTGACCGTCGACACCGATGTCCTGCAACGGCTCTCCTCCGATCTCGGCGCACTCGCCGGACGACTGGACGGGCCGGCGATCACCGCCCCGTCCGCGGCGGCCGCACCGCCGGAGGTGACGGTGGTGGCCGGCCAGATCGTCACCGCGGCCATGAACCACGCCGCCGCCCGACAGGGCGATGTGCAGGAGCTGGCCGACGGCATCCGGACGGCAGCCCTGTGGTGGGCGGACCAGGAGCGGCTGCTCGGCGGGTCCCGGTGAGCGACTGGTCGTTGTTGGGTCTGGCTGCGGATCCGGTTCCCGGATCGCCGTCGGAACTGCGGGTGCTGGCCGCCGGGTTCGCCGCGCGGGCCGAGGTGGACCGGGCCGCGGTGGGAGATCTCCGGGCGGCATCGGCCCTGCTCGCCACCGGTTGGGATTCCGGCGGCGGCTCGTCCGTCGCGGTCGCGCTCGCCGCGCCGGTGACCGCGTTCGACCGGGGCTCACTCGCACTGACATCCGGCGCGGAGGTGCTCGTCGCCTACGCCGGGCGGATGGAGGAGAGACAGTCCCGGTGCGCGGTCCTGCTGGAGGCCGCACAACGCAACGCCGCCACCATCACGATGCTCGAGTCGCCCTGGCCGGTCGCCGGCCTGACGCCGGTGTTCGAGCGGACCCGGCAGATCCGCGAACTGGCCGGGCTGACCGCAGGGCTCGGTACCGAGGCGGCACTGCTGCAGTTCGAGGCGACCCTGGACGCCACCGCGACCGCGGAGCTGCTGGGCGAGTCATTGGTGGCGCTGGTCCTGCTGGCCGTCCGCACCGTGACGGCCGGCGGCGCGGGACCGGTCGGTTCCGGTGTGCCCGGGAGCGCCACCGCCACCGGGCATCCCGGGAGCGCATCCGTTGCCGTCGACCCGGCCCTGCTCGCCGGTGCCCCGGCGGTCCCCGCCGATCCGGCGGCCGCCGCGCGCTGGTGGTCCGGGCTGTCCGAGCCGGTGCGGGAGCAGCTGATCGCGACCTACCCGGGGCTGCTGGGGTCGGCGGCCGGACTGCCCGCGGACGTCCGGGACCGCGCCTCCCGGGCATCGCTGGCCGAGGACCTTGCCACGGCGGAGGCGGTCGCCGCGGCGACCGGCAGCGGACTGCCACCGCCGGGGACCGATCCGGAACTGGTGCGGGCGCAGTTGGCTGCGGCGGGATGGAGCGAGCAGGACATCACCTCGCTGCTCGGGTCGCGGGCGGTGGACGAGGCACTCGCCCGGGCGGAGGCGGCCGCCGGAGGTGATCCGGTGCAGCTGCTGATCTACGACCCGGACGCCTTCGACGGCCACGGGCGGGCGGCCATCTCGGTCGGCGACATGGCGACGGCCGACAACGTCGCGGTGCTGGTGCCCGGGATGGGATCGGACGTGCCGGGCTACCTGGACAACCAGCTCGGCAACGCCCTGGACCTCAAGGCCGAGGCCGACCGCACTGCCGGGACCACCGCGGTCGTGGCCTGGGTCGGCTACCGCGCACCGGGTGTCGACGTCGCGGTGTCGGACCCGGCGCTCGCCGCGGCCGGCGCCGCGCTGCTCACCCAGGACCTCGCCGGATTCGCCGGGACCCGCACGGGCGACCCCGGCCGCACCACGGTCGTCGCCCATTCCTACGGATCCACCACGGCGTCGTTCGCCTTCGCCGGCGGGGCGGACGCGGACGCCCTGGTGCTGATCGGGTCGCCCGGTGCCGGGCCGGCGGATTCGGTCGGCGACTACCCCGGGCTCGGCCCGGGCTCGGTCTTCGTCGGCGCGGCCTCCGGCGATCCGGTGACCACCCACGCCCAGCTCGCCGGGGACGGGTTCCTCGAGGGATGGGAAGGGATCGCCGGTGCGAGCGCCGTGCTGTTCCCGGGGGTGGTGGGGATGGTCGGGTCGATGCGGTCCCGGCTGGGCAACGACCCGGCCGGCGCCGGCTTCGGGGCCACCCGCTTCCACGCGGAGACCGGCAGCACCAACACCCTGGACCCCGCCAACCACTCCCAGTACTACCGGCCCGGATCGGAGTCGCTGGCGAACATCGCGGCGGTGGTGAAGGGCCGCCTGCACGAGGTCACGGTCGCGCCGCCCCGGCCACCCGGCACCGGACACTGGGACGGCCGGGACCCGGAGGCGACCCACGTCCCGCGACCACCGCGCTGATCCCGGCCTTCATCGGTTCCGGCACGTCCGTGGTGCCGCACGTCCATTGGTTGCCGCAAGCAACCATCTGTGGCACACTTGTTTAGTACCGCTAGAGAACAAACCAGAAGAAGCCGACGAAACGTGCACGACCGAACGAACGACGAGGCCCAGCGGAGCGGACCGTCACCGGCGCTCTGCAGTGAACTGCTGCAGGCACTCTCGCAGCTGAACCGCACACGCAAGCACATCGTGGGCGACAGCCCGCGGGTGCACTTCACCTCCCTGATCACCCTGTACACCGTGCAGGAGCTGCGCCGCACCCGGATCTCCGGACTGGCCGAACGACTGATGATCGACCTGTCCGCGGCCAGCCGCCAGGTCAGCGTGCTGGAGAACGACGGGCTGCTGCGCCGCATCCGCGACGAGTCCGACCACCGGGCCTGCCTGGTGGAACTGACCGCCGACGGCGAGCAGCTGCTCGCCGAGTACCAGCGTGACTCCGGCCGCGCCGTGGCGGGCCGGCTCACCGACTGGACGGACGACCAGGTCGAACGGATGACCGCCGAACTGCAGCGACTCACCACCTCACTGTGCTCCGACCCCGCCGCGGGCCCGGGACACGGTCCGGGATCCCGCCGGTCCCCGGACCAGCATCAGGAACCACCGCACCAGGAACAAGCACAGGAACCACCCGCACCGACATCGACGCCAGTGCACCACCCCGAGCTCGAAAGCGTGATCGCGTGACCACCACCTCCACCCCGTCTGCCGCATCGCCGGCCGCACCGCCACGGGACCTCCATCCGGGCGAGGTGCCGACGATGACGCACCGCCAGATCCTGGAGTCGATGTCCGGCCTGCTGCTGGGCATGTTCGTGGCGATGCTGTCGTCGACCATCGTCACCAATGCCCTGCCGACCATCATCGGCGACCTGCACGGCACCGAGTCCGGCTACACCTGGGTGGTGGTCGCCACGCTGCTGGCGCTGACCGCGACCACCCCGATCTGGGGCAAGCTCTCCGATCTGTTCGACCCGAAGCTGCTGGTCCAGCTGTCCCTGGTGATCTACGTGGCCGGATCGGTCATCGCCGGGTTGAGCCAGAGCATCGCCATGCTGATCGTCGCCCGGGCCATCCAGGGCATCGGCGCCGGCGGTCTGATGGCCCTGGTCCAGGTGATCCTGGCCCGGATGATCCCGCCGCGTGAGCGCGGCCGGTACTCCGGCTACCTGGGCGCCGTCTTCGCGGTCGCCACCGTCCTCGGGCCGCTGGTCGGCGGTCTGATCGTGGACGCCGACTGGCTCGGCTGGCGCTGGTGCTTCTACGTCGGCGTGCCGTTCGCGGCCGCGGCGCTGATCGTGCTGCAGCGCACGCTGAAGCTGCCGTCGCTGAAGCGTGAGGCGAAGATCGACTACCTGGGCGCCACCCTGATCGTCGGCGGCATCTCGCTGCTGCTGATCTGGGTGTCCCTGGCCGGTACCAACTTCGCCTGGCTGTCCGTGGCGAGCGCGGTCATGGTGCTGGGCGGCCTGGTGCTGCTGGGTCTCGCGGTCGTGGTCGAGTCCCGCGCCGCGGAGCCGATCATCCCGCTGTCCCTGTTCAGGTCCCGGACCGTCACCCTCGCCAGCATCGCCGGCATCTTCGTCGGTTCCTCGCTGTTCGGCGTCACCGTGTTCCTCAGCCAGTACTTCCAGACCTCGCGCGGCGACAGCCCGACGGTGTCCGGGCTGGCCACCATCCCGATGGTGCTCGGCATGTTCCTGTCCTCGCTGATCACCGGCCGGATCATCACCGCGACCGGGCGCTGGAAGCGGTTCCTCGTCGGCGGCGGCATCACGCTGGTGCTGGGTCTGGCCGTGCTGTCCACCCTGCGCGCGGACACCGCGTACTGGGTGCTCGCGGTCGGCATGGCGCTGGCCGGCGCCGGCATGGGCGCCACCATGCAGAACCTGGTGCTGGCAGTGCAGAACAGCGTCTCCATGCGCGACATGGGCAGCGCGTCCTCGACCGTCGCCTTCCTGCGGTCCCTCGGCGGCGCGATCGGTGTCAGCGCCCTCGGCGCCGTGCTCGGCACCCAGGTCAGCCGGCACGTCACCGGCGGGCTGGCCGACCTCGGGATCCCGGCCGGCAGCGGCAGCGCCGACCTGGCCGACATCGGCTCGCTGCCGGAGCCCGTCGCCGGCCTGGTGCGCGACGGTTACGGCATCGGGACCGCCTGGACCTTCGGCATCGCCGCGGCCACCGCCCTGATCGGCGCCGTGCTGATGATGTTCATCAAGGAGGTGCCGCTGCGCACCAGCAACAGCGAGCCCGGTGATCCCACGACGGTCGACCAGGCCGCTGCGACGGTCGTCCTCGAGAGGCCGGCCACGCCGGACGTCAGCGACGGCTCCTCGGATGTCACCGACGGGGCCACGGACCGGAACCCGGTCGGCGTGACGGTGCCGGCGCAGGGCTCCCGCGCCCGACGGCACCCGGCCCGCCACCTGGCCGCCCGCGGCGCGCGTCGGGCGAGCCTCCGCAAGGACGGCGTGTCCACCCGCAGCTGAACCGGCCGTCGCCGATCAACAGCAGGACGAGCTGCGCCACACCACCCACCTGCACGAACGCCGGCGCCACCCATCCAGGTGGCGCCGGCGTCGTCGTTCCGGGCGGCGGGCCCGATCTCGCCGGGAGGGCCGGTGAGACGGCCGGAGACCTCCGGGGAGCCGGTCGCCCGCGGTGGGCTCCCGCAGAATGGGGACATGGCAGTCACGATGTCCGACGCACAGTTCGAGGAGCTGGTCTCCGAGGCGCTCGACCTCATCCCGGAGCAGTTCCTGAAGGCGATGGACAACGTCGTGGTGCTGGTCGAGGGCCGGCACCCGACCCGTCATCTCTACGGGCTGTACCACGGGGTCGCGCTGACCTCGCGGAACTCGCACTACAGCTGGAACCTGCCGGACACCATCACCATCTACCGGGAGCCGATCCTGGCACACGCCGCGGATGCCGACGCGGCGCGGGAGCAGGTGGTGACGACGGTGATCCACGAGGTCGCCCACCACTTCGGGATCGACGACGACCGGCTGGACGAGCTCGGCTGGGCCTGAGCCGATCCGGCCGGCTCGACCACGACGGTCCGAGCCCGATCTGCGGAGCCCGATCTCTTGCCGGTTCTGCGCTGCCGCAGCCATGCCCGGGCAGAGTCAGGCGTCTGCCAGTTGTTCCAACACCTTTCGGAACGTGGCGTAGCGGCGATCGCCGACCCGCTCCCGCCAGGCCTGTTCCACCATGTCCATCCGTGCGGTCACGGCCACCACGTTCTCCTCGCCGAGCGGCGTCCGCCGGACGATGCGCACCCGGGCGTCGACCGGTCCGGGTTCGCTGGTCAGGTGCCCGGAGGCGACGAGTTGAGCGACGAACTGACCGCACCCCTGTTTCGTCATGCCGACCCGCTCCGCCAGCTCGGTCACACTGATCCCGCCGGCGGGCACCGAGGAGATGACGCGGAAGTGCGACTGGCGCAGACCGCCCCACTCGACCGGGTCGAAGGCATCCCGCACGCCCTGCAGCAGTCCGCCCAGCAGGACGGCCACATGTCGTTCACCCTCGGGGATGTCGCTGCTCTTGACGGGAACCATAAAGTCACTTTACCGTCGACGGAACAGTAAAGCGACTTTCAGATCGGAGTCCGCGATGCACGACCGACAGGCACTCGGCCCGGCCGATGTCGACGACGTCACCCTGACCGGGATGGTCGCCGACCTGCTCGGTCACGACCCGGCTGCGGTGCGCCTGATCTGTTCCACGGCCACCCCCGTCGACTACGACATCCCGGCCATCAGCACGGTGAGCCGGCACTGGGTGCACGGGGAGGCGGAGACGCCCGGCGGTCGGCAGCCGTACCGATTGTTCGTCAAGCACATCCAGGCCTGGCACCACTCGCCGTTCTTCGCCTTCGTCCCGGAGGAGGCCAGGGAGTTCGCCAAGGCGAAGTTCCCGTGGCGGATCGAGCCCGCCGTCTACCGGTCGGACCTTCCGTCGGTGCTGCCGCCCGGCCTCGGGGCACCTCGCGCACTGGGTGTGTTCGACCTGGAACCGGACGCCGCGGCGGTGTGGTTGGAGGCGGTGCAGCACCCGCCCGTGGACTGGACCCTGGAGCGCTACGAGCGGGCGGCGTACCTGCTCGGCCGGTTCGCCGCCCGGCCGGAGATCGTCGCGCGCACCGGGCTCGCCGGGTTCGAGTGGACCGTCTTCGACTACCTGTACGGGCGGGTCGCCGCGCAGGTGGTGCCCGAGGTGCTCGGCGAAGAGGCCTGGCAGCGGGACGAGGTGCGGGAGCACTTCGACCCCGAGCTGCGAGAGCGACTGCAGCAGGCGGCGGGTCGGCTGGAAGCGATCACCGGCGAACTGGTCCGGGTGCCGAAGTTCGCCTCGCACGGCGACGCCTGCCCCAACAACCTGCTGCCCGGAACGGACCCCGACTCGTTCACCCTGATCGACTTCGGGTTCTTCCTGGACCAGCCGGTGGGGTTCGACCTCGGTCAGCTGATCGCCGGCAACACCCAGCTCGGGCTCGGCCCGTGGGACCGATTGGGCGAGCTCGACGAGCGTTGTCTGACCGCCTATCTCGCCGGCACGGCCGAGGAGGGCGTCACGCTGGACCCCGCACTCGTCCGCCGTGCACACGCGCTGCAGCTGCTGCTCTTCGCCGGGATCTCCAGCCTGCCAGAGCCGGGAATGACGCCGGCGCAGTCGGCCGCCCGCGCGGCACTTGCCCGGCACAGCCTGGACCTGCTGGACGCCACCTCCTGAGACGCCGGTCAGGCCACGCCGGCAGGCCGGAACTGGATGCTCACCCGCGGTCCGACAGGCTTGGCCGTCTTCGGTATTGCGTGGTCCCAGGTGCGTTGGCAACTGCCGCCCATCACGACCAGATCGCCGTGGCCCACCGGCAGTCGCAGCCCCGGCCGGCCCGGCGCGCGCCCGGTCTCCGGCCGCTCCCGCAGTGCCAGCACCCGGTCGGAGCCGACCGACAGGATCGCCACCATCGTGTCGGCGGAGTTGCCGCGGCCGATCCGGTCGCCGTGCCAGGCGACGCTGTCCCGACCGTCCCGGTACAGGCACAGCCCGGCGGTGACGAACGGCTCGCCGAGCTCGGCGGCGTAGTGCTCGTTGAGCAGATCGAGGGCCTGCTGCAGCACCGGGTGCGGCAGGGCGGAGCGCTCCGAGTACCAGCACAGCAACCGGGGCACGTCGACGTCCCGGTCGTACATCTGCCGCCGTTCGGCCCGCCACGGGACGTCGCGCAGCAAGGTGTCGAGGACCTCGTCCGACCCGGCCAGCCAGCCGCGGCACTCGTCCACCCAGGCCCCAAGACTCAGCTCGTGCCGGACCACCCGGCCGGTGAGCGGGGCCAGCGAGAGCTCGTCGTCGAGGTCGAACATCGACGGCTGGTACGCAGCGGTCATGCTGCGACCCTACGCCGATTCGAACGCCTGTGCGAATCTACTCGGCGGCGCGCATCCGGTTGTTCCGCGGCTGGTGCGTGAGCTCGGCCAGCCCGAGTTCCTCCAGCAGCGGCGGCAGGTACATGCCGAAACGGCCGCGGTAGCCGTTGCGCAGCCCGTACCACCCGCCCACCGGGTTGTCGGCCGATCGCCCCCACGCCTCGACGGTGCCGTCCGCGGCCGGCTTCTTCTCGTCCGCCGCGCCCAGGTCCACCCAGTCCCCCTGGGCGATCAGCCAGGCGTGCAGGTCCTCCACCGCGGAGAGCCGGTACCGCAGGGTGGTGGTGCCGACCGTGCAGACCAGGGCCGGCGGATCCGCTGCCGGATCCCGGTACATCGCGTACGCCGAACTGCCCGGGGCCGTGGTCAGCTGCCACGGGTCCTCGGCGGTACCGCTGCCGCTCATCCGCGTCCCTCGATCCCTTGTCGTCTCGCTGCTCCCGCGGCCTGCTCGGCCACTCCCTGCACCGGACCCGGCCGACACCGCACACAGCCGGCACGGCCTGTCCGACGACCAGTGTGGGCGTCGGCACCCCGACGCGCGCGACACGGGCCCCGGAGCGCACCGAGGGGTCCACTGCGCACCCATCGGGCCCCCACTACGCTGGCGGGGCCCGCCCGGGCGGCAGTGCACGAGACGCCAGGAGAGACATGCCCACCATCGCCGTCGTCGGAGAGGTGGTGGCCGATGCCGTGCTGCCCGCGAACGGGATCGTCGACGGCGCCGCCCATCTCACGGTCCACCCGGGCGGCGGCCCGGCCAACACGGCGGTCGCGCTGTCCCGGCTCGGCACCACCGCCCGCTTCGCCGGGCGGCTGTCGGTGGGCGCGCTGGGCGCCCTCTGCCGGGCGAAGCTCGAGGAGTCCGGGGTCGACCTGTCCGCCTCCGAGGCGGCCACCGAGCCGGCCACCCTGGCGATCGCCCGGCTCGACGACGGCGGCGCGGCGAGCTACGAGTTCTACACCGCCGGCACCGCCGACTGGGCCTGGACCGATGCCTCGCTGGCCCCACTGATCGACGGGCCGTTCGGCGACGGACCGGCCCCGGTCGCCATCCACACCGGCACGCTGGCACTGGCCCTGCAGCCCTCCGGGATGGTCATCGAGCGGCTGCTGCAGCGGGCCCGGGAGAGGATGACGGTCTCCGTCGACCCGAACCTGCGCACTCTCCTGGTACCGGTCGAGACCTACCGCGCCGTCATCGACCGCTGGGCATCGCTCGCCGACATCGTCCGGCTCTCCGAGGACGACCTGGAGCAACTGTGGCCGGGCTGGACCCCGGAGCAGGCGGCCGTGCACCTGCACCAGCAGGGGGTGCCGCTCGCGGTGATCAGCCTCGGCGCGGCCGGCGCCTTCGCCTCGTTGCGTGGCGAGACGGTCCGGGTGCCGATCGCCCCGACGACGCTGGTCGACACCGTCGGCGCCGGCGACTCCTTCCACGGCGGCCTGCTGCACCACCTCGCCGGGGCCGGGCTGCTCGGCGGCCGGCTGGGCGAGCTGACCATCGAGAGCCTGCACGAGGCACTGACCTTCGCCTCCCGTGTCTCGGCGATCACCTGTTCCCGGGCCGGCGCGAACCCGCCCTGGGCGAACGAGCTCTGACTGCGGCTCAGCGGCGGCCGAACATGCCGCCGCGCGGGTAGCGGACGGAGATCCAGCCGCCCTTCTTGGTGCCGGTGAGCCGCAGGTCGAGCACCCCGCCGTCATCGGGCGTGAGCTTGTTCGTCAGGTGACCGCCGCGCATCGACAGCCCGTGCACGGCGAGCGAGGTGCCGTGCGGCACCACGAGTTCGGTCGATCCCCCGCTGTTGGAGCGGAACTCGACGACGACCGTGCGGGTGGACAGGTCGGCCTCGGTGAAGTCCAACTTGGTCGAGGCGCCGAGGCCGCCGATCACGATCCGGGCCGGCACCGTCCACCGGCCCTTGAACGTGCGGGACCCCCACCCCAGCAGCTCGAGCACCGAGTCCCGGTCACCGCCGCGCGCCGCCGCCGGGGCACCGGACCAGCCGGGCACCTGCCGCGGGGGTGGCGCGGTCGCCGTCCGGGCCTGCTGCACCGTGCGCCCGGCCACCTGCAGTCCTGGCAGGTCGAGCAGCAGCGCGTTGAGGTCGCCGCGGGTGCGGGCAGCCACCGCGGCGGCGCTGCGTTCGTTGAACTCCGGCAGGTCCAGCAGCCCCTGGCCGGTGGCCCGCTGCAGCAGGGAGATGACGTGCGCCCGCTCGTCGTCGGAGACCCGCAGGTCACGCGGGTCGATCGGGCCGGTCATGCGGCCCACGGTACCCGCCGGCCGGTCAGTCCCGGCGGGCCCCGGGCACCACCTCGGCGGTCGGGTCACCGGTGCCGTCGGCCTGCAGCTCGGGCATGCCGATCTCCTGGCCGTCCCAGTCGACACACACCCAGCCCCCCGCCGGATCCGGCTCCAGCCGGACGATCCCGGTGTTGGGCAGCGGGTGGTCGCCGCCGAACCGCGGGTCGATGTTGGTGGACCGGACCCCGGCCCAGACGCGGATGATCGCGCCATGGGCGACGACGGCCACATCGTCGCCGAGTTCCAACGCCGCCGCGAGGCCCGCGTCGAACCGCTCGAACATCGCGTGCCCGGTCTCGCCCGTCGGCCCGGGGGTGGCGGCGTCGAGGTCGCCCTCCATCCAGCTGCCCAGGGTGCGCAGGTACTCGCGGACCAGGTCGTGATCGCCCGTCATCTCCCAGTCACCGGCCGCGACCTCCTGCAGACCGTCGACCACCTGCACCGGCAGTCCGCGTCCGGCCGCGAGCGGCGCGGCGGTCTGCTGCGCCCGGCGCGCCGGGGAGGAGACCACCGCGGCGAGCGGGACACCGGCCAGCCGTCCCGGCACGGCGTCCGCCTGTTCCAGGCCCAGGTCGGTGAGACCCGGTCCCGGCAGGGCGGTGTCGAGCAGGCCGAGCACGTTCGACGGGGTCTGGCCGTGCCGGATCAGGATGAGGGTCATGCCGGATACTCTCCCAGTAGGTCGGAGACCTGTTGCGCCGCCGCCTCGTACGAGGCGGACGACGCGAAATCGGGCACCGGGACGTTGGTCCCGAGCGCGCGCGGATAGGAACCGAGCCAGCGCAGCAGCGCGGACCGGCGGATCAGGGCGGCCACCATCTCCCGCACCGACGGCACCGCGAGATGACTGTCGACGTCCACCAGGAAGACGTACTCGCCCATCCGGTACCGGGTCGGCCTGGACTCCAGCCGCACCATGTTGACGCCCCGGCCCGTGATCTCGGTGAGCACGTCGAGCAGCGCCCCCGGGCGGTTCTCGACGGACAGCACGAAGGACGACCGGTCGTTGCCCGTCGGTGGCGGCGGTGGCCCGGGACGTTGCAGCGCAACGAATCTGGTCACGGCATCGCGCTCCAGACCGATGTCCCGGGCGAGCGCGACCAACCCGTACCGGGCGCCGGCCACCGGGGCCGCGGCCGCGGCGTCCAGCCGGCCCGCGGCCACCTCGGCCGCCGCCTCGGCGGTGGACAGCGTGGTGACGATCTCGGCATGCGGCAGGCCGGTGGCCAGCCAGTCCCGGACCTGGGCGTGCCCGTGCGGGTGCGACCCGACGGTGCGCACCTGCGACAGTTCCGTCCCCGGCCGTACGAGCAGGTCGAAGGTCACCGGGACGAACGCCTCGCCGACGATGACCAGCGGCTCGCCGTGGATCAGCTCGTCGTGGGTGAGCGGGACGCTGCCCTCCACTGAGTTCTCCAGCGGCACGATCGCGGCGTCCACCCGCCCCTCCCGCAGGGCGGTGAGAGCGGCCGACACCCCGGCGCAGGGAACGAGTTCCGCAGGGCCGGCGTCCCGCGAGAGCAGATCCCGGGCGGCCTGTTCGGTGAACGTCCCCTCGGGTCCGAGGTAGGCCCAGTGCGCGGTCACACCGGTCACCCTAGCCGGGCACCGGCCGCCGCCCGACGGGTCAGCCCCGGATCAGGGCGGCCACCCGCGCCGCCTCGACCATGCCGTCGAGGGCGCCGTCGGCGGCCACGAAGGCCACGGCCGGCTCGGGCAGCGGCGGGGGCGGCGACGTGGCCGCACGGTCCCGGGCCAGGTTGCGCCGCTGCCGGCGCTCCCACGCGACCTCGGGCGGCACGGTGACCCAGACCAGCACCACCCGGGCCGGTGCGAGCTGGGCCGCCAGCGCGAGCCACCGCGCCGGGTCGGTCACCTCACCGGTGAACGGTGCGACGAGCACCACGGAGCGGCCCAGCCGCCGGTTGTCCACCGCGACGTCGATGATGCACTGGTACCGGGCCTGCCGGACCGGGCCGCGCAGGGCCGGGTGGTCGAGGTCGTCGCCCGCGCCGACCAGCCGGGCGATCTGGTCCATCAGCGGGTTGGTGGCGATGTCCTGGTCCACCAGCACCGCCCCGGTCACCTTCGCCAGCGAGCGACCCAGCGTGCTCTTCCCGCTGCCGGCCGGGCCGGCGACGACGTAGACGACGGGTGTGGCGGCTTCACGGTCCTCGGGCACCCGGTCATTCTGCCGGGCGCGTCGGCACCCGCCGATCGCGGACCCGGCTGACGGAGCACCCGGGATCGCCTTGACACCGGGGGCCGATCCGGACATAGTTGCTGAGACAACGTTGTCTCAGCATGACGGTCCGGTCGGCGGGAACACCCGTGGCAGCCGGACCGCACGCCGAGCACCCGGCACGAGATGACCCACGAGGCGGTGACCCGAACCGTGCCCCGCTCCACCCCGCACAAGCGGGCCACCATGGCCGATGTCGCCGCCCTCGCCGGCGTCGGCCTGAAGACGGTCAGCCGCTACGTCAACGGCGAGACCAACATCGCGCCGGACATCTCCGCCCGGATCGGCGAGGCGATCTCGGCGCTGAACTTCCGGCGCAACTTCGCCGCCGCCAGCATCCGCCCCGGCCGGCACAGCGAGCTCATCGCGCTGATCATCGAGGACATCGCCAACCCGTTCTACTCCGCACTCACCGGTGCGATCGAGAACGCCCTGCGCGACGAGGGTTTCGTGCTGATCGTGGCCAGCTCGGAGGAGGACACCGCACGACACACCCAGTTGGTCGAGCAGTTCCTGGAGCGACGGGTGGACGGCCTGATCATCGTGCCGCCGCGCGACCCGGGCCCGCAGTGGGTCCGGCTCGCCGACGAGATCCCGGCCCTGGTCCTGCTGGACCGGCCGGATCCGCAGGTCACCGCCGACACCATCGTCGCCGACGACCGGGCCGGCGGCCGGCTGGCCACCGAACTGCTGCTGGAGGGCGGCAGCCGGCGGATCGCCTTCGTCGGTGAGTCCCTCGACCTGGTGTCGGTCGCCGCACGGCACCGCGGCTACCAGGACGCCCTGCGCGCCGCCGGACTCACCCCGGACCCGGCACTGCGACTGGCCGGTGACCGCAGCGCCGACGCGGTCAGCCGGACCGTGCACCGCCTGCTCGCCGCAGACCCGACGATCGACGGCCTGTTCGGCTCCAACAACCGGTCCGCCGTCGGCATCCTCGGCGCCCTCCGCGAACTCGGCGAACAGCGCGCCGTGGTCGGCTTCGACGACTTCGAGGCGGCCACCCTGGTGTCCCCGCAGCTGACGGTCGTCACCCATGATCTTGCCGAGATGGGCCGCCGGGCGGCCGATCTCGTCCTGCGCCGCATCCGCGGCGACGACACCGAACCCCAGCACGTCACCCTCCCGGTCACCGCGATCAGGCGCGGCTCCGACCGGATCCGACCACAGGAGAAATGACCCACCCGATGATCCAGTACCGCATCAACCGCCTGTTCCACCCGACCTCCGGCCGACTCCTCGACGTGGCCGTCGACCACGGCTTCTTCGGGGAACCCGCCTTCCTGCAGGGCATCTCGGACATGCAGGCGGCGATCGACACGCTCGTCGACGCCGCTCCGGACGCCATCCAGCTCACCGTCGGTCAGGCCCGCCTGCTGCAGCAGCGGCCCGGCCGGTTCAAGCCGAGCCTGGTACTGCGGTCGGACGTGGCGAACGTGTACGGCCCGGAGCTGCCGGACCGGCTCTACTCGCTGCCCATCCAGCACGCCGCCGAGACCGCGGCGCAGTTGGACGCCACCTGTCTGGTGGTCAACATCTTCGACATGCCCGGCCAGCCGGAGCTGCGGGAGCAGTGTGTCCGCAACGTGCTCGCCCTGCGCGCCGAGTGCACCGCGCTGCACATCCCGCTGATGGTCGAGCCGCTGGTCATGCGGGCCAACAACGCCGGCGGTGCCTACCTGGTGGACGGCGACATCTCCCGGGTGACCTCGCTGGTGCGGCAGGCCGTCGAGCTGGGCGCCGACCTGATCAAGGCCGATCCGACCGACGACATCACCGAGTACCACAAGGTCATCGAGGTGGCCTCCGGCATTCCGGTGCTGGTGCGCGGCGGCGGCCGGGTCGGCGACGCCGAGCTGCTGCAGCGGACCACCGATGTGCTCGCCCAGGGCGCGGCCGGGATCGTCTACGGGCGCAACATCATCCAGCATGCCGACCCGGCCGGCATCACCAGGGCACTGATGGCCGTGCTGCACGAGAACGCCTCGGTGGAGTCCGCTCTCGCCCTCATCGGCGGTGCCGCGTGACCGCCCGGCAGCAGGTACGGATCGGCGTCATCGGCGCCGGCCTGATGGGCAAGGAGCTGGCCGGTGTCGTCGGCCGCTGGTCGGCGCTGCAGCAGAGTCCGGTCGACCCGGTGCTCACCGCCGTGTGCGACGTCAACGCCCCCGCCCTGGACTGGTTCCGCCGGGTCGGCTCGGTGCAGACCTTCACCACCGAGTACCGCGAGTTGCTCGACGGCTCCGTCGACGTGCTGTACGTCGCCGTTCCGCACCACCTGCACGAGAAACTCTACGTGGACATCGCGGAGTCCGGAGTCGACTTCCTCGGCGAGAAGCCTTTCGGCATCGACCCGTTCGCCTCGGCGACCATCGGCGACGCCATCGCCGGCTCGTCGGCGTTCGTCCGCTGCTCCAGCGAGATGCCGTTCTACCCGGGCGCCCAGCAGGCGATCCGCTACCTGCAGCAGGGCAGTGCCGGCCGGATCATCGAGGCCGAGTTCGCCTTCCTGCACAGCTCCGACCTCAACCCGGACAAGCCGATCAACTGGAAGCGGCAGACCCAGTTCTGCGGCCAGATCGGGGTGATGGGCGACCTCGGGATGCACGTGACCCACGTGCCGCTGCGCCTGGGCTGGCGGCCGGAGACGGTCTTCGCCCAGCTGCAGGAGCTGGTCTCGGTGCGGCCGGACGGCAAGGGCGGCACGGTGCCCTGCGACACCATCGAGAACGCCACCCTGACCGGGCGGGTCGGCACCGGTACCGGCACCTTCCCGATCTCGCTGCAGACCAAGCGGGTCGCCCCCGGCGAGATGAACACCTGGCGGATGCGGGTGGTCGGGATGGACGGCGGGGTCGAGTTCTCCACCCGGTACCCGCAGTCGCTGCGGGTGATGACCGTCCGCGACGGCGCCCAGGTGTGGGAGGAGCGGATGGCCGGCAGCCAGTCGGCGCAGCCGACCATCACCGGCCCGATCTTCGAGTTCGGCTTCCCGGACGCGCTGCTGCAGATGTGGGCCGCCTATCTGGCCGAGCGCGCCGGCGAACTGGGCGACGCCTTCGGCTGCGCCACCCCGCAGGAGGCGCTGGCCAGTCACGAGCTGTTCGACGCCGCGCTGGTGTCCTCCGCCTCCGCCGCCGCGGCCCCGGTGGCCGCCGGCGTGCGGCGCCGGCACACCGCGGCGGACGTGAGCGGTGTGCTCGGGAGAGACTGATCCCATGAGCACCGCGACACTGCCGTCCCCGTCCCCCCGGTTGCTGGCGTCCCTGCACGCCGCCGGGGGGACGGTGCGGGACCGCCCGCTCGACCGGCTGGCGATGGCGCACGACGCCTCGCACTTCCTGCTGGTCCCGCAGGCGGTCGCCACCCCGGCCGACCCTGCCGAGGTGGGCCGGCTGTTCGCCGCCTCCGCCGCGGCCGGGGTGCCGCTGACCTTCCGGTCCGGTGGCACCTCGCTGTCCGGCCAGGCGGTCACCGACGGGGTGCTGGTCGACACCCGGCGGAACTTCCGCGGCATCGAGGTGCTGGACGGCGGCCGGCGGGTGCGGGTGCAGCCGGGCGCGACGATCCGACAGGTCAACACCCGGCTGGCCCGGCTCGGCTTCAAGCTCGGCCCCGACCCGGCGAGCGAGAACTCCTGCACGCTGGGTGGTGTGCTGGCGAACAACTCGTCCGGCATGGCCTGCGGTACGGTGGACAACGCCTACCGCACGCTGGAGTCGATGGTCGTGGTGCTGCCCTCCGGCACGGTGGTCGACACCGCGGCCGCCGACGCCGACGACCGGCTGCGCGCGCTGGAACCCGATCTCTGGCAGGGGCTGTCGCTGCTGCGCAACCGGATCCGCGGCAATCCGGCATCGGTCCGCCGGATCACCGAGCAGTTCGCCATGAAGAACACCATGGGGTACGGGCTGAACTCGTTCCTGGACCACAGCTCGCCCGCGGACATCCTGGCCCACCTGATGATCGGCAGCGAGGGCACACTCGGTTTCGTGGCCTCCGCCGTGCTGCGCACCGTCCCGATCCGCCCGCACACCGCGAGCGGGCTGCTCTACTTCGACGACCTGGCCGCCGCGACAGCCGCACTGCCGGCGCTGGTCTCGACCTCCCCCGCCACCATCGAGCTGCTCGACGCCACCTCGCTGCGGGTCGGCAAGCGGGACCCGGATGCCCCCGAGGTGCTCAAGGCCATGCAGGTCGACCGGCACGCCGCGCTGCTGGTGGAGTACCAGGGCCTGGTGCCGGAGGAGCTGGCGGAGCTCACCGCGTCGGCGGCCCCGGTGCTGGGAGACCTGCCGCTGAGCCTGCCCGCCGACCTCACCGCCGACCCGGTGATCCGTGGGCAGCTCTGGCACGTCCGGAAGGGTCTGTACGCCACCGTCTCCGGCGCGCGACCGTCCGGGTCGACGGCGCTGCTGGAGGACATCGTGGTCCCGGTGCCGGCGCTGCTGCCGACCTGCACCGAGCTCATCGGGCTCTTCGACAAGCACGCCTACACCGACAGTGTCATCTTCGGCCACGCCAAGGACGGCAACATCCACTTCATGATCACCGAGAAGCTCGGTGACACCACCTCGGAGGACCGGCTCACCGCCTTCACCGAGGACATGGTGGAGGTGGTGCTCGGCCACGGCGGATCGCTGAAGGCCGAGCACGGCACCGGCCGGATGATGGCCTCCTACGTGCGCCGGCAGTACGGCGACGAGCTGTACGAGGTGATGCGGGAGGTCAAGCGGCTCTTCGATCCTCGGGGTCTGCTGAGCCCCGGGGTGATCATCACCGACGACCCGGGCGCCCACGTGCGGCATCTGAAGACGACACCCACCGTCGAGTCCGAGGTGGACCGCTGCGTGGAGTGCGGGTTCTGCGAGCCGGTGTGCCCGTCCCGGGACCTGACCACCACCCCGCGGCAGCGCATCGTGCTCCGCCGCGAGCGCGAGCGGGCCGCCGCGGCCGGGGATCTCGAGCTGGTCGCGGCCATCGACGAGCAGTACCGCTACGACGGGGTGCAGACCTGCGCGGTGGACGGCATGTGCCAGACCGCGTGCCCGGTGCTGATCAACACCGGGGACCTGGTGAAGCACCTGCGGCGGGACACCGCGGCAGAGCCGCTGCAGATCGGCTGGAAGCAGGCGGCCAAGGGCTGGAAGGCCGGCAGTGCCCTCGCCGCCACCGCTCTCGACGTCGCGCACAAGGTGCCGGCGCTGGCCGAGCTGGCGACCTCGGTGGGCCGCCGGTTCGTCGACCCCGACGTGCTGCCGCAGTACGGCCGGGACCTGCCGGCCGGCGGCCGGGCCCGCTGGCAGCCGTCGTCCGCGTCGCACCCGGATGCGAAGGCCGTTTTCGTCAGCGCCTGCGTGGGCCGGATGTTCGGTCCGGCGGAGAACGGGGCCGGCGCGACCGGTGACGGCGTCGGCACCGCGATGGCCAGACTGGCCGTCCGGGCCGGGGTGATCCTCACCGTGCCGCCGGAGATCGGCTCGCTCTGCTGCGGAACACCTTGGAAGTCCAAGGGTCTCGCCGACGGCTACGCCGAGATGACGGACCGGGTGCTGCCTGCGCTGTGGGCGGCGACCCGGCAGGGCGAGCTGCCGGTGGTCTGTGATGCATCCTCCTGCACCGAGGGTTTCCACCAGATGCTGGAGTCGGCGCAGGAGGCCGGCGACCCGCGGGCCGCCCGGATCCGGACGGTGGACGCCGTGCAGTTCGTCCGGGACGAGATCCTGCCGAGGCTCACCGTGCACCGCCGGAAGGCGGACCTGGCCCTGCACCCGACCTGCTCGTCCACCCGGATGGGTCTGGACCCCGCGCTGCGCGAGGTCGCCGCAGCCGTGGCCGACCGGGTCGATGTGCCGGCCGCCTGGGGCTGCTGCGCCTTCGCCGGCGACCGCGGTCTGCTGCACCCGGAGCTCACCGCCAGCGCCACCGCGCCCGAGGCCGCGGAGATCGCGGCCGGGTCGCACGATGCGCACGCCTCCTGCAACCGGACCTGCGAACTCGGCATGACCCGGGCCACCGGTCACCCCTACCGGCACGTGCTGGAGCTGCTGGACTGGGCCACCGCCTGATCCGGGCAGGCGACGTCACCCGATCCGGGCATTTTCCGGGCAACCGACCGTCCGGGTCCGGGCAGGTCGCCCGCGGGCCGGGTCGGACCCGATCGCCCGATCCGGTCGCCGGCCCGGGACGCCCGGTTTCGGAACCGATTCCGGTTTCGGTGCGAAGCCGTTGGCAGTACGCCGATCTCACCGGTGGACACCGGATGGACCAGCACCGACGAGGTCATGATCGTCTGGTGACCGAACCGTGATGTCCCGTCGTTGTCCCGCCACTTGACAACGCTGTCAATGCTGGAGCACTCTGGTGGCACGCCCCGCTCCGGGGTGACCGCAGTCACAGGATGCCAGCAGTTCCGGCGAGTGACAACGCTGTCACCGAGAGTGCGGGGTGACGGCGGCGCTGCCTTCCTGGCGGCGCCGTCCCTCCGGCCGCCCGGTCGGGCGGACCGACCTGTGGACAGGAGGGCACCGATGCTCATCGCCACGCCCAACCTGTGCCTGGACGTCACCGTCCGCATCCCGCAGCTGGTCCCCGGCGGCATCCACCGGGCCACCTCCACCACGACCACCGCCGGCGGCAAGGGCGTCAACGTCTCCCGTGCCGCCCGGGCGCTGTCCGGCGTGGAGGCCGCCACCCCGGTACTCATGGGCTTCCTGCCGGTGGACGACGGCGACCGTTTCGCCCGGCTCTACCAGGCCGAGGAGTCCGGCCGGCTGCTGCCGGTCGCGGTGCCGGGCGTCATGCGGCTGGCCACGATCCTGCTGCCGGCCGACGGACCGGTCACCGTGATCAACGGTCGCGGACCGGACATCGACCCGGCCACCTGGTCCCGCTTCTGCTCCAAGCTGGCCCGCGCGCTGACCGGCCAGGACGTGCTGCTGTGCTCCGGCTCGCTGCCGCCCGGCGTCCCGGTGGACGGCTATGCCCAACTCGTCCGGTTGGCCCGCTCAGCCGGCGTGCCGGTGCTGGTCGACGCCGCCCCCGCCGTGCTCGAGGCCGCCCTGCCGGCCGGCCCGGACCTGGTGTCCCCCAACCTGTCCGAGGCCGAGGGTCTGCTGGACGGCCGGGTCGACGAGCAGGTGCACGAGGAGGGCGACGACATCCCGGACCGGGCCATCCGGGCCGCGAAGGAGCTGCACGCCCGCGGTGCGCGACGCGCCGTCGTCACCGCCGGTTCCGCCGGCGCGGCGTTGGCCACCGACGACGGCAGCTGGTGGCTGGAGGCCGTCCGGGTGGACGCCGTGAACCCGATCGGTGCTGGTGACTGCTTCGCCGCCGGCGCGGCCCTCGCCCTGACCACCGGCGCCTCCGACGTCGACGTGGTGCGGCGCGGGATGGCCGCCGCCACGGCCTCCGTCGAGCACCCGGTCGCCGGGCGTCTCGATCCCGCCCGTGCCGCAGGACTCTTCGAGCAGATCACCGCGGTGTCCCGATGAGCACCACGCGCGCGACCGTGTACGACGTGGCCCGGCTGTCCGGGGTCTCGATCAAGACCGTGTCCCGGGTCGTCAACGGCTCGCTGCAGGTCTCCGAGACGACCCGGGCCAAGGTGCTGGACGCCGTGGCCGAGCTCGGCTACGTCCGCAACCCGATCGCCCACTCCCTGCGCACCGGCTCGTCGGACACCATCGGCGTCGTCGTCGACTCGATCAGCGACCACTTCTTCTCCGCACTGGTCTCCGTGGTCGAGGAGCGCGCGCTGGCCAAGGGTTTCAGCGTGCTGATCGGCTCCACCGGCCGCGATCCGGGCCGCGAGCGCGGGCAGGTGCAGCGGATGCTGCAGCAGAACGTCGCCGGACTGCTGCTGGCGCCGAACACCTCCGACCACAGTTACCTGCTGGGCACCGCCGGCGACCTGCCGATGGTGCTCATCGACCGCGGCTGGGAGCTCCCCGGCTTCGACACCGTCGGGGTCCAGGACCACAGCGGCGGTTACGCCGCGACCCAGCACCTGCTGCGGCACGGCCATCGCCGGATCGCCTTCCTCGGCGAGGACATCCGGCTGGAGACCATCACCCACCGGCGCAGCGGGTACCACGACGCGCTGGCCGATGCCGGTGTACCGCTGGACGAGTCGCTGATCCGGACGGACTGCAGCGAGGCACCGATCGCGGCGCTGGCGACCCTGGAGCTGCTCACGCAGCCGAATCCGCCGACCGCCATCTTCTCGTCCAACCCCCGGGCGAGCCTCGGTTCCGTCTCCGCCCTGCACCGGGCCGGCCGGACCGACGTCGCCTTCGTCAGCTTCGGTGACTTCGACCTGGCCGACGCCCTGTCCCCCGCGATCTCGATCATCGACCAGGACCCGACCCCGATCGCCGTCGCGGCGGCGGACCGGCTGCTGGACCGGATGGCCGGCGAGAGCGGCCCGGCGCAGCAGATCGTGCTGCCCATCACGTTGATCGAACGAGGTTCCGGAGAAATCGCTCCATGATCCCCCTGCTGATGCCCCCCAACATCCTCGACCACTTCTACCTCGGTGGCGAGCGGATCGCCGAGCTGCGCGGCACCGACATGCCCTCGCCGCGGCGACCCGAGGAGTGGCTGGCCGCCACCACCCGCCGGGCCGGCGAAGGTGACACCGGACTGTCCCGGACCCCGGACGGCGCGCTGCTGCGCGACCTGATCGCCGCCGACCCGATCGCCTGGCTGGGCAGCGATGCCGGCCCCTCCGGCGACAACGGGATCCTGGTCAAGCTTCTCGATCCGGGCCAGCGGCTGCCGGTGCACGTGCACCCGGAGCGGCCGTTCTCTGTGGCGCACCTGGACTGCCCGTACGGCAAGACCGAGGCCTGGTACGTGCTGGCCACCAGCGGCGAACAGCCCTCGGTGTGGCTCGGCTGGACCGAGGACGTCGACCCGGCCGAACTGGCCGAGCGGATCGACGCGCAGGACTCGGAGTGGATGCTCTCCCGCATGCACCGGCTGGACGTGAAGCCGGGCGACGGCATCCTGGTCCCGGCCGGCACCACGCACGCCATCGGATCCGGCGTGTTCGTCGCCGAGGTGCAGGAGCCCACGGACTTCTCGATCCTGCTGGAGTGGATCGTCACCACGGCCACCCGCGAGGAATCGCACCTGGACCTGGGTTTCCCGCTCGCCCTGCAGGCCCTCAACCACCACGGCTGGTCGGCCGACGAGGTCGCCGACCTGGTGCTGCACACCGATCCGGCGCGCCGGTCCGACCTGCCGATCCGGCTGCTCCCTCCGCAGGCCGACCCGTTCTTCCTGCTGCACCGGGTCGCCCCGGCCGCGGCGGCGGTCCCGGTGGACGCCGGCTTCGCCGTGGTCGTCGTGCTCGACGGCTCCGGCACCGTGTCCGGCACCGGCGGCAGCCTGGACGTCACCCGCGGCCAGGTGCTGGCCGTGCCCCACGACTTCGGCGACTGGACCGCTTCCGGCGCCCTCGATCTCGTCGTCTGCCGGCCCGGTGCGGGCTGGCCGGCGACCCTGCACCACGGAACGGCGGTCGCGCAGTGAGCATCGACATCCTGCTCGGCGTCGACGTCGGCACCTCCGACTCCAAGGTGCTGGTCACCCGCCTCGACGGCAGCGAGATCACCGCCGTGGCCACTCCGACCGTGTGGCGCAACCACGGCGGGAAGTTCACCGACTGCGACGCGTCCACCCTGGCCGACGGCGTGTTCGGCCTGCTCGGCCGGGCGGTCGCGGCGGCCACCGACCTGGTCGGCCCGGTGACCGTGGCCGCGGTGGCGATCACCGGCATGGCCGAGGCCGGCGTCCTGCTGGATGCCGACAACCGGCCGGTGCATCCCGTTCTCGCCTGGTTCGACCCGCGCGGCGGGGAGGAGATGCTGCGGCTGCCGCAGGAGCTGCTCACCGAGTTCTGCGGCCGCACCGGTCTGCCGGTGTCCGCGCTGTGCACGGTGGCCAAGCTGGCCTGGATGCGCGAGCAGGGCACCGACCTGGCCGCGCACCGCTGGCTCAACGTCCCCGAGTACCTGGCCTTCCGGCTGGGCGGCGAGCAGGTCGGCGAGATGTCGCTGGTCGCCCGCACCGGCCTGATGGACCAGGACACCGAGACGCTCTGGCCGGAGATGCTCGAGGCCCTCGGCGCCACCGCCGATCTCATCGCCCCGCTGGTCCCGGCCGGTACCCCCCTCGGCCGGATCTCCGGCAACGACGTGCCCACCGCGCTGCACGGCGCGGTGGTCACCGTGGCCGGGCACGACCACCCGGTCGCCGCCGTCGGTTGCGGTGTGGTCGGCTCCGCCGAGGTGTTCGACTCCTTCGGTACCGCCGAGGCTCTCGTCCGCACCGTGGACGGCAACCTGGCGTTCGACGCCCGCGAGCGGTTGGGCCGCGAGGGCATCAACAGCGTGCACCACGTGCTCGAGGGGCGGCGGCTGCTGCTGGGCGGCACCAAGGCCGGCCTGCTGCTGCGCCGCACCCTCAACATGCTCGGTGCCGGCGAGCCGTCGCGGCGCGCCGAACTGGACGCCGCCGCGGTCGCCGCGGCGGAGCAGTACCCCGGTGCGGTGCCCGGGATCTCGGTGTCCGGCGCACTGAACGCCGACGGCACCCTGAAGATCACCGCCACCGGGGACGACATCACCCCCGGCATGCTCTGGCACGCGGTCGTCGCCCACGGGATCGACGAGGCCGCACGGTGTCTGGAGCTGATGGAGCGCGAGGTCGGACCGACCAGCGCCGCAGTCGTGGCCGGCGGGTGGATGCGCATGCAGTCCGTCCGCCGGTCCAAGCAGGATTCCCTGCCCGACGTCCGGTTCTCGGACCGTTCGCAGGCAGGGGCGTTCGGCGCCAGCATGTTCGCAGCACATGCGCATGCGCACGCCGAGAACCTCCGCGCCGCCGGTGATCCCACCGGTGTCGCGGTCACGGTGCCGGTCGGTCCCAGCGAGCAGTTCGCGGCCGACTACACCCGGACCACCCGTTCGCAGACACCGGCGGACCAGCCGGCCGTCCCCAGCCGCTGACCCGGCGACACCACAGGAGATCCAGTTCATGACAGACAGCTTCGCCGCCCTGAAGAACATCGCCACCGCTGACGGCACCTTCGCCATCGTGGCGATGGACCAGCGCAACACGCTGAAGCGCATGTACCACTCCGTCGGCATCGCCGACCCGTCGGATGCCGAACTGACCGACATCAAGGCGGACACCGTGCAGGCCCTGCGCGGCGTCGGCTCCGGCTTCCTGCTCGACCCGACCTACGGCGTGCCGGCCCTGGCCCAGCTGCCCACCGACGGCCCGTCCTACGGCGTGCTGGTGGCGGCCGAGCCGTCGGTCCGCGGCAACGTGAACGGGGAGCCCCGCACCCACCGCGACCCGGCGCTGAACGCGCAGTGGGTCAAGGACCAGGGCGGCGACGCCGTCAAGTTCCTGGTGCAGCTGCGCGCCGACCGCACCGCCGCCCCCGGCGAGCCGGACATCACCGCCGAGGTGCTGGAGGTCGTCAAGCAGGTCGTCGCGGACTGCCGCGAGGTCGGGATCCCTTCCGTCGTCGAGAACCTCATCTTCCCGCTGGCCGGCGAGGAGCCGCCGACCGCCCAGCAGCGCGCCGACCGGATCATCGAGGCCGCGGTCATGCTGGACGAGCTGCGCCCCGACCTGATCAAGCTCGAGTACCCGGGTGACGCGGCCTCCTGCCGCAAGCTGGCCGACTCGCTGCACAGCCCGTGGGCCGTGCTCTCGGCCGGCGTCGGGTTCGACCAGTTCGCCGAGGCGCTGCGCGTCTCCTGCGACGAGGGCGGCACCAGCGGCTTCATCGCCGGCCGCTCCATCTGGAAGGAAGCAGTCGGGATGTCCCGTCCGGAGCGGCAGGAGTTCCTCGGCAACGAGGGCCGTCGCCGGCTGGACAACCTGGTGAAGGTGATCGACGGGCGTGCGCGCCCCTACACGGAGGTGGTGACGACCGCATGACCCCTATCCTCGAAGCCCGCTCACTGTCGCGCAGTTTCGGGCACGTCCGCGCTCTGGACGAGGCCGACTTCGAGATCAACGCCGGTGAGGTGGTCGCCCTGATCGGCGACAACGGTGCCGGCAAGTCCACTCTCACCAAGGCGCTGACCGGCAACCTGGAGCTCGACTCCGGCCAGATCCTGTTCGAGGGAAGCCCGGTGGAGCTGCACGACCCGCAGCAGGTCTCCGCGATGGGGATCGAGGTGGTGCACCAGGATCTCGCCCTGGCGCCCCATCTGGACCCCGCGCAGAACGTGTTCCTGGGCCGGGAGATCCCGGCGAAGGGGCTGCTCGGCAAGTTCGGGTTCATGAACAACAAGGAGATGCGCAAGCAGGCCCGCGCCAGCTTCGACGAGCTCGGCGCCACGGTCCGCTCGCTCACCTCCCCGGTGGGCTCGATGTCCGGCGGTCAGCGCCAGGGCATCGCGATCGCCCGGGCGATCGCCTGGGCGTCGAAGGTCGTGTTCCTCGACGAGCCCACGGCGGCACTGGGTGTGGTGCAGACCAAGAACGTGCTGGACACGATCAAGCGGGTCCGGGACAAGGGCATCGCGGTGGTCTTCATCTCCCACTCGATGCCGCACGTGCTCGAGGTGTCCGACCGCATCCAGGTGATGCGCCTGGGTCGGCGGGTCGCGACCCTGCCGGCCGCGGGCACCACCGTCGAGCAGCTCGTGGGCGCCATGACCGGTGCCCTGGACTTCAGCACCAAGGAGGTGCCGGCGTGACCACCAGTGCCCCCGCGGCGAACTCGAACGCGCCCAGCGTCGACGACCAGCCGACCAGCATGCTCAAGCGGATCGCCGGTGTGCAGTCGGTCTGGATCCTGATGGTGCTGGTGGTGATCGTCGCGTTCTTCTCGATCACCGGTGGCAGCAGCTTCTTCTCGGGCTCCAACTTCACCGCGATCCTGCTGAACCTCGCGGTGCTGGCCGTGGTCGGCGTCGGGATGACCTTCGTGATCATCACCTCCGGCATCGACCTCTCGGTCGGGTCGGTGCTGGTGTTCGCCTCGGTCATCTCGGCCAAGGTGATGGAGGCCATGGGCGGACAGGGTTGGGGCGCAGCCACTGTCGGCATCATCGTGGCCATCCTGGGCGGCGGCGTGTGGGGCCTGATCAACGGCATCCTGGTCGCCAAGGCCAAGATCCCGCCGCTGATCGTCACCCTGGGCACACTGTCCATCGCGCTGTCCGCGGCGCAGATCGTCACCGACGGCCTGGACATCCGCTCCGTGCCCCGTGTCCTGACCGAGATCAATCTGTACGACCGGATTCTCGGTCTGCCGGCACTTGCCTTCGTGGCCTTGATCGTGGTCATCATCGGTGGCATCATCTTGCATCGCACCAAGTTCGGCCGGTACACCTACGCGATCGGTTCGAACGAGGAAGCGGCCCGCCGCGTCGGGGTCCGGGTGGATCGTCACCTGGTCTTCGTGTACCTGTTGTCCGGCCTGCTGGCCGGCCTCGGTGCCGTGCTCTACCTGATGCGGTTCGGTACCACCACCATCAGCGGCAACGCGCTGCTGAACCTCAACGTGATCACCGCGGTCGTCATCGGCGGCACCTCCATCTTCGGTGGTGTCGGTTCGATGTTCGGCACGGTCGTCGGCCTGTTCATCCCCGCGGTGCTGCAGGCCGGTCTGGTGATCATCGGCGTGCAGCCGTTCTGGCAGGGCGTTGCCGTCGGCTGCGTGCTGATCGCCGCGGTGTTCGTCGACCAGAGCCGCCGGGCGGCGGCGATGCGTGGATCGAAGAGGAAGAAGAAGCCCACCACCCCATCGGTGGGCGCGAGCAGTGCCAGCAGTGTCAGCAGCACCCCCAGCAGCACCAGTGGTTCCGCCGGAGAAGCGTCGGCGGATCTGCAGAAGACGGTCGGCACCGGGTCGGCCGTCGGATCACGAAAGGAATCGCAATGAAGCGTTCTGTCGTCCTGAAGACCGCAGCGGGCGCAGCCGTCGCCCTGCTCGCGGTGGCAGGATGCTCCTCCAGCCGGCCGGCGGAGAGCTCCACCACCGCCGCGCCGACCACGGCGGCCACCTCGGCCGCCACCAGTGCGTCGTCCGCGGGATCCTCCACCTCCGAGGCCACCTCGGCGGGTTCGTCGACGTCCGACGGCAGCTCGGCCGTCGCCCCCACCTCGGCGAGCAAGAACTACAACATCTCGTTCATCCAGGGCGTCGCCGGTGACGAGTTCTACATCTCCATGCAGTGCGGCATCGAGGCCGAGGCCGCGAAGCTGGGCGTCACCGTGAACACGCAGGGTGCGCAGAAGTTCGACCCGACCCTGCAGAGCCCGGTGCTCGACGGTGTCGTCGCCTCCAAGCCGGACGCGATCCTGATCGCCCCGACCGACGTCACCGCCATGCAGGCACCGCTGAAGGCCGCGGCCGACGCCGGCATCAAGGTCGTCCTCGTCGACACCACCGTCGACGACCCGTCCTTCGCCGTCTCGCAGGTGTCCTCGGACAACCTGGGTGGCGGAAAGGCCGCGTTCGACGCCATCAAGCAGCTGAATCCGGACGGCGGCAAGGTCCTGGTCATCTCGGTCGACCCGGGCATCTCCACCACCGACGCCCGCGTGAAGGGCTTCGAGGACGCGGCCAACGCCGACTCCGCCTTCACCTACCTGGGTGTGCAGTACTCGCACAACGATCCGGCCACCGCCGCGCAGCTGGTCTCGGCCGCCCTGCAGAAGGATCCCGACATCGTCGGCGTCTTCGCCACCAACCTCTTCGCCGCCGAGGGCACCGCCCAGGGCATCCGTGAAGCCGGCAAGCAGGGTGCGATCGACGTCGTCGGCTTCGACGCCGGCCCGAACCAGGTCGAGGCGCTGAAGGAGGGCACCGTCCAGGCGCTCGTCGCCCAGCAGCCCGCCACCATCGGCACCGACGGTCTGGACCAGGCCGTCGCCGCGCTCGACGGCGGCACCATCACCCCGGTGATCCAGACCGGCTTCTCGATCATCACCCAGGAGAACGTCGAGGGCAACGAGGCTGTGTACCAGTCCTCCTGCTGACGCAGACCCTCGGTGGTTCCTGGAACGAGCAGTCCCTGACTCACCAGTTCCACCAGCATCACCGCACCAGACCCCGGAGCCCCCGGTCCGCCACAGGACCGGGGGCTCCGGCCTTTCCCGGGAGTCCGGCGGGTCCGGGAGTCCGGCGGGTCCGGGAGGTCCGTGAGGTCCGTGAGGTCCGGGAGTCCGGCGGGTCCGCGGGCAGGCAGTCGGCGGTCCGCGGTCAGTCAAAGAAAGGCAGTCCGGCGGCAAGGCAGTCCGGTCGGCGGCCGTCCGGGACCACTTTTCGTACGACTCACGGAAATCCGTCCCCGGATGGACCCGGGTCCTGACGCCGCGGCGCTTCGGGGCGGACGCGGACCCGGCCGGCACCCGCGACCGTGCCCCGCAGTCGTTGCGGGGCCGAAAAACCACACTCCGGCGGATTCAAGCGGTCATCGCAACACCTGGTGGTTGTGTCGGGTTCAGTAGAGCATCCATTCGCTCGGCGGGCGTGGCCCATCCGAGGGTCTTTCGGGGTCTGCCGTTGAGTTCCTGAGCGACGTGGCGCAGGTGGTCCGCGCTGTGCTGGGACAGGTCGGTGCCCTTGGGGAAGTACTGGCGGAGCAGGCCGTTGGTGTTCTCGTTGCTGCCCCGCTGCCATGGGCTGGCCGGGTCGCAGAAGTAGACCGGGGCGCCGGTGGCGATGGTGAACGCGCGGTGTGCGGCCATCTCCGATCCCTGGTCCCAGGTCAGCGAAGCCCGTAGGTGCTCGGGCAGGCTGCCGATCAACTGGATCAGCACGTCCCGCACCGCGGGGGCATCATGCCCGGCCGGGAGATGCCCGAGCAGCACGTACCTGGTCTGCCGCTCGACGAGAGTGATGATCGCGGAACGGTTCTCACGCCCGGTGATGAGGTCACCCTCCCAGTGGCCGGGCACCGCCCGGTCGGCGACCTCGGCCGGCCGGTCCGCGATCCCGACCGTGTCGGTGAACCGGGGCCGGTCTTGCTGCGGGTCACGGTGCGGTGTGCGGCGGATCCGGCCGGTCCGCAACCCGGCGGCGACCTCCCGTTTCAGGCCGCCGCGGGCCTGGACGTACAAGGCCTGGTAGATCGTTTCCACGCTGACCCGCATCCGATCATCGTCCGGGAACTTGTTGATCAGGTCGTTGCTGATCTGCTCCGGTGACCAGCGTGTTCCCAGACTGGCATGCACGAACGAACGCAACGGACCCGGCACCGCCAGCTTGCACGACCGGGGCCGGACCCGCCGGGCCGCGGACTCCTGCTGCGCCCGCCACGGCCGATACCCGCCGGCCGGGTCGCTGTTGGCATCCAGCTCCCGCTTGATCGTGGACGCCGACCGGCCCAACTCCCGACCGATCGCCCGCAACGAACAGCCCTATTCACGCAGCTCAGCGATCCTCTCCCGGTCCCGCAGCGACAGGAACCGCGGGTGCAACAACTTCCCCGAACGGGCGATCGAGGCCTGCAGTTCCTGGGAAAGCGCAAGTTTCATCTCAGCGGTGTAGCCCACCCGACGCCCGTCCGGATAGACCCGAACATCGCCATCGGCCTTGCGGATCCCGCGATCCCAGTCGTACGCAGACCGGCGACCGATCCCGACCTGGCGGGCGGCATCCTTGACCGACACGCCCTGCCCCCGCAGCCGGAAGAACTCCTCCCGACCAGGATGCGGCCGCCGCCCCGACTTCTTCGGTGCGAGCCCCGCCTTCCGAGCCCAGTGATACGCAGTGTTCTGATGGACTCCCAACTCCCGCGCCACAGCGGTCAAGCTGTCCAAACGTGTGTAAGCGTCCAGGAACTCCTCCCGGACCCGATCCCAGATCGTCATCGCGAACTCCCCTGAACAGGGGCGTTGCGATGACCACTTGAACTTGCCTCCGTGTAGCGAAACGGCCAGCGAAGCGCCGACCCCGGATCCCGCCGACTCCCGGGCCCCTGCACCACATTCCCGCTGGACCATTGCCCCCGCCGCAGGCAAATCGGGGACCGTTTCCGTCGCCCACCGATGGTTCCGGTCCCCGATCCCACCGCGACCACCGCTGCCGACCGGACAGCCCCACCTGGCCCTCCACCCTCGAGAGCCCTTCTCTTCCAGGCGATCTTGACCGTCGCCAACCGCCGCCCGCCAGCGCTCGCGGACCTTCCCGCTCCAGCGCAGAAGCGGTCCGACATCCGAACGCAACCGCTCCCACCCGACGCCACCACCCCGCCCTCAGAGCGAGTCGAGCAGGGCCTTCAACGGTGCCGGCGACCGCTCCACCCCCAGCGCCCGGACGAGGACCGGGCCGTAGTGGATCTTGCGACCGCTCCCGCTGCCGAAGAAGCGGCGGAGGCGGGCGGTGTCGGGGCGGCCGGCCTGGGCGGGCTGCCGCTGGAAGGTGCGGAAGGAGCTGAGATGGCCCTCCGCAGCGAGGATCTCCTCGATCACCGGCACCCCCAGCGCCCGGATCAGTTCGTCCTCCAGATCCTTGACGCAGATCTGGAAGCCGAGCCCGGGCAGGTCCTCGGGCGTCGGGTCGCCGTACCCGGTGCGGCGCAGACCCTCGACGAAGAAACGGGTCTCGGCGACGTCGCAGAGCCCGACCACCCGCAACCCGCGGCCCTGCACACCGAACGCCGCCAGGCAATGGCGGATGTTCGTCGCACCGGCCATCGGCAGCACCGCGACACCCTCGGCATCCAGGTCCCGCCCGGCGCACCGGGCCAGTTCCGACACCGCTCCCGCGTCACTCCGACCCTCCACGAGCACCACGGTCCGGGCGTCCGGCAGTGGCTCCAGCCAGGCCGGCCGCGGCGTCCGCGACGTCGTGGGACGGGTCAGTGGGTCAGACCTCCGGGTCCTGGTTCTGCAGGTCGGCCAGCACGGCCGGGTCCTGCGCCTCCATCCAGTCGATGAGGTCCCGGTTGGTGACGCAGTAGGTGTCGGCCTTGCCGCAGGTCTCGAGCACGAAGTTGGCGATCGCGTCGGAGTAGGCGTTGTTGTTCCACGAGTTGAAGTGGTTGCCCAGGATCAGCGGCGCCCGGTTGCCGTTGAACGTCGCGTTGTACATGTCGCGATAGGTGTCCAGCACCTGCTGCGAGTCCTGCGCCGACTCCGCCTCGGTCACGCCCTCCGAGTTCGCCTCGCGCTGCGTGTAGTAGAAGTTGTAGTCCATCGTGATCTGGAAGTGGTCGGTGCCGTGGATCGGGTACTCGGCCATCCCGATCTGCCAGATCTTGTTCTCCTTCGACTTCAGCGGCCAGCTGATGCCGTGCTTGGTGAAAGAGCTGTCGTAGTCCATGTTGTGGGCCTTGTAGGCCGGGAACAGGTCCTCCGCATGGCCTTCCAGGCAGGGCGTGCGGCCGCCGCGGATCTCCGACGGGTCGATGTTCAGCTTGTCGGTGATGCCGTTGTTGGCGTCGACGTTCGCCACCAGCGAGAAGAACTGGTCGAGCTCGTTGTTCCAGTCGGCGGTGTTCCACACGTTGCCGCTGGGGTCGTTGCCCTCGCAGAAGTGGCCGTTGAAGTGGGTGCCGATCTCGTCGCCGCGGTTGATCGCGTCGTTGAGGTCGTTGATCTCGGGCACCAGGTCGGCCGGCTCGTTCCAGCTGATGGAGGCGGCCCCCGGGTTGTGGCCCGGGCCCTGGTACTTCTCCTTGGTCTCCGTCGTCAGCATGTAGGTGCCGGACAGGAAGCCGGTGAAGTGGAACGGCACCTTGGTCTGGATGTCCTTCCAGTACTGCCACTTCTCGTGCCAGCCGACGCCGTCGAAGCTGACCACCACGAACTGCGGCGCCTTCTCCCCGGCGGCCAGTTTGGTGATCTTGAAGCCGTCCGGCTCCACCTTGATCACCTCGCCGGTCGGGTCCTGGTACTGCGGCAGGTCCGCGACGCCGGGGGCGACGGTGCCGGTGGCCGGGTTCGTGCTGGAGGACGTCGAGGGCGGCGCGCTCGAGGTGGGCGGCGCGCTCGAGGTCGACGGCGGTGCGCTCGAGGTGCTGGGGGCCGTGCTGGTCGACGGCGCCGTGCTCGACGAGGGAGCGGCGCTCGAGCTCGACGGGTCGGCCGGACCCGCGGTCACCGTGACGTTGCTGGTGACGGTGACCGCCGCGTCGTCGGAACTGCTGCCGCAGGCGCTGAGCAGCAACGATGCGGCGATCAGCGCTCCGGTGGCGGCGATGCGGGAGCGGGAGCGGTACCAGACCTTCGTTCTCACCGGACAGACTGTAGTCGCCGCACCACTCCGGGTACGGCGAACGGGAGGAGTCACCCCGATGCACCGCAGGTGGGCGCACGGCCTGGTCATGCTGTTCGTCCTCGGAGCGGCCTCGCTGGTCACCCCTGCCGCGTCGGCACACACGGTCGCGACACCGGTGTCCGCGGACGCCGCAGTTGCAACGGGGTCAGTGGTCGCGACGGCGGCTTTCGCCACGTCGACGCCTGTCGTTGCAGCAGCCTGCACTGGCGCGACCGGGGTGACCGTGGTGGTCGACAAGGGCGTCGAGCCGGCCGCGGCCGGTTGCGCTCCAGGCGATCCGACGGACGGTCTTTCCGCACTCGGCGCGGCCGACTTCCCGTACGAGTTCGTGCCCCGACAGCCGGGTCTGGTCTGCACGATCGATGACTACCCCGCCTCCTGCAACGGCGCCCCGTCGACCGCCTACTGGTCGTACTGGCACGCGGTCCCCGGCGGCACCTGGATCTACTCGACGAAGGGCGCCGGCTCCTACGACCCGGCCCCGGGCACCGTGGAGGGGTGGGCGTTCGGCGCCGGCACTCCGCCGCGCATCGACCCGCCGCCGGCGCAACCCGGCACCTACCGCCCGACCACCCCGATCCGCAGCTTCGACACCCGTACCGGGCTCGGCACCGCGAAGCGCACGTTGGCCCCGGGCGCGTCGATCACCGTCACCCTCGCCGGCCGGACCGGGGTCCCGCAGCAGGTGGGGGCGGTGGCGCTGACCGTCTCGGTGGTCGGCCCGACCGCCGCCGGCACCATCTCTGCCGCACCGGCCGGGGTCACCGCGCGCACCGCTGCCATCAACTTCAGCCGCGGCACCAGCATCTCCGGACTGCTCATCGTCCCGACCTCCGCCGCCGGCCGCATCACCCTGACCAACAACTCCACCGGCACCGTCCACCTCGTCGGCGACGTCGCCGGCTGGTACCGGACCGGCACCCCGACCGCCGCAGGCACCTTCACCGCACTCACCCCGACCCGCAGCTTCGACACCCGGACCGGCCTCGGCACCGCCAAGCGCACCCTCGCACCTGGTGCGTCGATCACCGTCACCGTGGCCGGGCGGACCGGGGTCCCGATCGGGGCGGCCGCTGTGGCGCTGACCCTGTCCGCCGTCGGCCCGACCGCCGCGGGCACCATCTCCGCAGCACCGGCCGGGGTCACCGCGCGCACCGCTGCCATCAACTTCAGCCGCGGCACCAGCATCTCCGGACTGCTCATCGTCCCGACCTCCGCCGCCGGCCGCATCACCCTGACCAACAACTCCACCGGCATCGTCCACCTCGTCGGCGACGTCGCCGGCTGGTACCGCAGCGGCACCCCGACCGCCGGCGGCAGCCTGGTCGCGGTCGATCCGGTCCGCACGCTGGACACCCGGACCGGGCTCGGCGCGGCCCGTGGGCCGCTGGCGCCCGGGGAGTCGATCACCGTGCGGATCGCTGGGCGTCCCGGCGTGCCGTCGACGGGCGCCGGATCCGTGGCGCTGACCCTGTCGGTGGTGTCACCGACAGCGGCCGGCACCGTCACCGCCTATCCCGCGGGCAGCGCCGCACCGCTGGCCGCGGCGATCAACTGGACGAAGGGCGTCAACATCTCCGGCCTGACCGTGGTGCAGCTCGGTGCCGGCGGATCAGTGGTGCTGCGCAACAACTCGACCGGAACTGTGCACCTGGTCGGCGATGTCACCGCCTACCATCGGGGCTGACGATCGGTACGCGGGGGCGGGCACCGAGGGATCGTGGGGGGACTGCATGAGCACGGATGGGGACGAGATCCGGGAGTTGGCCGAGGCACGGGCCGGGAGTGGCACCACGCGCGGGATCGTCCGCCGTGATGACGCGGCTTGCATCTGCGTCGAGACCGACGACCGGGTCAGGTTTCTGGTGATCCTGTTGCACGACGGGGACCACTGGCAGGTCCCCGAACTCCTGGACGGTACGCAGCTGCCGTTCAACGCCGAGCGATCAGCGGGGCCGCCGGATCAGATCGCCGGGCTGTCCTTCCAGCAGACCGCGCCACCGGGACCCGATCGTCCGGACACCGCCTGGACGGCGGTGTGCGGGACGGCGCCGGCCGGGGTCACCGAGGTCATCATCGACTCCGGGATCGACGGACAGACCGTCGAGATCGACGACGACGGATGGTTCCTCGGGCTGGTGCGCGCTGCATGGGGCCACCGACCGGCGATCCGGTACCGACCGTCGCCGACGGTCAGTACTGGATGAGCCCGGTGCACTTCGGCCAGGCGTCGTAGGGGCACCCGCCGAGATTGCTCTGGTGGTTCTGCAGGTCGGCCAGCACGGCCGGGTCCTGCGCCTCCATCCAGTCGACCAGGTCACGGAACGGCACGCAGTAGGTGTTCTCCTTGCCGCAGTACTGCAGGGCGAAGTTGCCGACCGCGTCGCTGTAGGCGTTGTTGTTCCAGTCGTTGAAGTGGTTGCCCAGGATGATCGGCTCGTTCACGCCGTCGGTGGTCGCGGCCTTGTACATGTCGGCGTAGGTGTCGAGGACCTGCTGCGAGTCGATCTTGCTCTGCGCGGCGGCCGGCGGTGTGCCGCTGCCGATCGCGTCCGGCTCCTGCTGCGCGTAGTAGTTGTAGTCCATGGTGATCTGCACGTGGCCGGTGCCGTGGGTGGGGAACTCGGACATCCCCATCTCCCATACCTTCCCGTCCTCGCTCAACGTCGGCCAGGACAGCCCGACCCGGGTGAACGAGCTGTCGTAGTTCATCCCGTGCGCCTCGAGAGCCGGGTACAGGTCGGCCTTGTGGCCGGTCAGGCACGGCGTGCGCTCGCCCTTCACCTGCGAGAGGTCGACCTGCAACTGGTCGCTGATCCCGTTGTTGGCGTCGACATCCTTGACCAGCGCGAAGAACTGGTCCAGTTCGTTGTTCCAGTCGGCGGTGTTCCAGTCGCCGCCGCCCGGCGGGTTGTCGTCGCAGAAGTGCCCGTTGAAGTGCGTACCGATCTCGTCGCCCGCGGCGACAGCCTTGTTGAGATCGGCGATCTCGACCGGAAGGTCGCTCGCGCTCGCCCACGGGATCGACGACTTGCCGGCCACGTGGCCGGGCCCGGTGTACTTGTCCTTGGTGGCATCGCTGAGCATGTAGGTGCCGGACAGGAACCCGGTCCAGTGCAGCGGCACCTTGCTGGCGAGATCGAACCAGTAGTCCCACTTCTCGTGCCAGCCGACGCCGTCGAAGCTGAACACGATGAACTGCGGGACCTTGTCGCCCTTGCGCAGCTTGGTGATCGTGAAGCCGTCGGGTTCAGTCTTCACCACGTCGCCGGCCGGCACCTGGTACGCCACGCCGCCGTCCGATGCACCGCCGGACTTCGTCGTCGATGCGGTCGACGGGGTCGTGCTCGAAGGATCCGCGCTCGAGGACGTCGGATCAATACTCGAAGAACTCGACGCACTCGTCGGGTCGGTGACCGCGCCCGATGACGAGGTCACACCCCCGGTCGCCGGCACCACCACCTCCGACGTGACCGTCACCGCGGCCTGCTCACCACCGCTGCAGGCGGTGAGCAGCAGGGCACCGAGCCCCAGCAGCACGATCGGCAGTCGTCGGGCCCGACGGCGCAGCAGCACGATGTCCCTCATCCCTCTTCACACGGTCCGCACACAGTTTCGCAACGCGAAGCAAACGGGACCAGTGTGCGCCACCGAGGATCGGATCGGTGTGATCCCCACCCGCTCCCCATCCGGCGCCATGCCCGTTGCCATCCGCCGCACCGCCCGCCGCTCTACCCTGACGGACGCCATGACCAGCGCATCCGTGCCCGCTGCCCCGGAGTTCCGGGAGCCCCGACGGGACACCCCCAACGCGATCCGTGTCGAGATCGCGATCGTCCTGCTCATCACCCTCGGCATGTCCGGGCTGCGCTCGATCGTCTCGATCATCGAGGACCAGATCCGGGCCGCGCAGGCCGGGCAGCAGCTGTCCTCGCAGGCGGTCGCGGTGGTCGCGCCGCAGTCCGACCTGAACTGGATCGACCTGATCCGGCAGCTGTTGTCGATCACCCAGGCGGTCACCTGGGGAGTGCTGGGCCTGTACCTGCTGTGGCGGTCCGGGCTGGCGGTCAAGGAGCGGTTCGGGCTGGACCTGCGCCACCCGTGGCGCGACCTGGCGAGCGGCGCCGGTCTGGCCGCGTTCATCGGCGTCCCGGGACTCGGTCTGTACCTGGTCTCGCACGCCCTGGGCTTCTCGCTGACGGTGGTCGGCTCGAACCTCACCGACACCTGGTGGCGACTCCCGGTGTCGATCCTCGCCGCGATCGAGAACGGTTTCCTGGAAGAGGTTCTCGTTGTCGCCTACCTGATCACCCGGCTGCAGGACCTGCGGGTCCGGCTGTGGGTCGCGGTCGCCGCGTCGGCGCTGCTGCGCGGCTCGTACCACCTCTACCAGGGGTACGGCGGGTTCGTCGGCAACGCGATCATGGGCGTGATCTTCGCGCTGGTGTTCCTGCGGTGGCGGCGGCTCTGGCCACTGGTGATCGCGCACTCGCTGATCGACATCGTGGTCTTCGTCGCCTACCCGCTGCTGCAGGGGAAGGTCAGCTGGCTGCCCTGACCGAGGCACGGCGCCCGACGACCCCCACCACCGGCCGCCCGACGGCGACCGACCGGCAAGCGGATCAGCGCAGGGTGAACTGCCGGGTCAGGATGCCGTCCCGGGCCCGTCGCTCGTCGTCGGTCAGCGGTGCCTCGACGGCCAGCGCCTTCTCCAGCCGGCCGGCGAAGGCGAGCGCCGGGGTGTCCCATTCGCTGGCGTGCGCGTCCCGGTCCAGGTCCCACACCGGCACCAGCCGGCCGTGCGCCCGGAACGACCCGACGTAGCGGGATCCCTCGCCGAGATCGAGCTCGCCTGCGGCGGAGAGCCGGGCCAGCGCGGCCATCAACGGGGTCTCGTCCTCCGGTCGCACCCAGCGCAGGTGCGCCTTCTCACCGGCGTCGACCCAGTAGGCGCCCGGCTGTTCGGCGACCCGCGCGGTCGGCATGATCGCGGCGTTGGCCCGCTCCAGCGAGAGCGCCACCTCGCCGCCCTGCTCCGGCTCCTCCTCGAGCCACCAGGAGAAGTCCTCGTACACGGTGACGTCGAACGGGGCGTCGACGACCAGGTCGCCGAACCGCGGGCCGGCGGTGGCCCGGCCGGTGACCGGCAGCACCTGCGACGGCCCGGCCTGCAGCGCCCACTCCAGCGCCGCACCGAGATCGCGGGCCAGATCGCCGGAGTGCGTCTGCACCTGCAGACCCAGCAGGATCGAGCCGTCGGCGCGGGTCAGCGCGGCGGCCGCGCCGGGCAGCACGGTCGCGAGGGTGACGGTCGGGCTGTCCTCGCCCGCGTCCTTCAGCTCCAGTGGCACCGTCGCGGACGGCACGAACTCGCGCAGCGCGATCAGCTCGGTCTCGCCGGCCAGGCCCTCGTACGGGCGGACGACGATCAGCTCGGCGGCGTCGGCCGATCCGTGGCATGCCTTGTAACGGCGGCCGGAACCGCACGGGCAGGGGCTGCGCGGGTTGACCGCAGCCTCGCCCTCGGGAGCGGTGGCACGGGCGGACCTGGTCGAGGACTTCTTGGACACCCGGCAACGGTAGCCGACCTCACGGTGACCTCCGGACGCCTCGTACCGGCCCCGGAGTCCGGTTCCGTACGGCGGCATCGGGCCGCTCGTCGTCCACCCGTCCGGCGCCGACGACCGACTGCTCCGCGCGCCGCGCTGTGGCTCCGTGGTGGTACCTGAGAGCCGGGCGGGATCCGGCAACCGGACGGTCGCGGTCGTCACCGGGATCGTGGCTGTCGGTGCCGGGGGTCCGGTCAGTACAGTGTCAATCCGTCGGGGAGTACGGAAGTCGAGGAGCCGCCACGGTGCCGACACGTCGTGGCACCACCGGCGCACCGCAGCGCTTGCAGCCGGTCTCGATGCAGGTCAGAGCCCCGCAGGACCGGTCCGCCCACTCCCGTGAGGATGATGACTTGTGCCGAGCGATCCACCCACCACTGTCGGTCGGCACGCGGACTCCGCCGTGCTGCCGTCGCAGCGGTCGGGCGAGGATCCTTCCGGCCCACCGGCCTTGGCGACCGCACTCCCGAGACACACTCCTGACCGCCGGACAGGTGAAGCAGATCACCCGAACGGAAGCACGATGACCGACGATCGATCCGCTGCCGACCACACCGGCGCCGGGCGCGACGACCGGCAGCTCCCGCCGCTGCCGAACCTGCGCCCGTTGTTGTCGTTGCGCCCCTTCGAATGGCCACCGCCGGCGCCGGCGCCGGTCGCGAACGATGTCGCCGACGGTGTTCACACCAATGGCCACCACCACAGTGAGCCGTTCGATGACGACTTCCCCGAGGCCGCCGCACCGACCGGTACCGACGGTGACGAGATCGCCGAGGCGGCTGTGAGCGAAACCACAGTCGTGCCCGAAACGGGCCAATCGCCCATCCCGGTGGCCGCCGACCCGACCGTGCGGATCCCGGCCGACGTGGTCCGGGCCGCCGACACCCCGTCGGCGGCGACCGCGGGCCGTCGGCACCGGCGACGGCGCACCGACGACGACACCCCGGAGCGCTTCTCCGCCACCCGCTCGTCGCACCACCGCGCCGACCCCGCCCACGGCGGTCGCGCCCTGATCATCGGCGGGTCCGGTGCCG
Source organism: Nakamurella alba (assembly GCF_009707545.1). Lineage (NCBI taxonomy): Bacteria > Bacillati > Actinomycetota > Actinomycetes > Nakamurellales > Nakamurellaceae > Nakamurella > Nakamurella alba. Next base: position 395,314 of record NZ_WLYK01000006.1, read on the forward strand.
TCGGTTCGCTGATCGCGGCCGGACTGGCCGACGACGGTTTCCGGGTGGCGGTGCACCACGGCCAGCGCGCGGACCGGGCCCGGGAGATCAGCCGCGCGCTGTCCGGGCGCGGGCATCTCGCCGTCGGAGCGGATCTCACCGATCCGGACGCCGTGGAGCGCATGTTCGACGCCGTGGATCAGCACTTCGACGGGATCGACGTGGTGGTGCACGCCGCCGGCACCCCGCGCAGCACGGACATCGGCGCCGCGTCCGCCGCCTGGGGCGAGGCGTGGGCCACCGCGCTGTCGGTGGAACTGCTGGGTGCCGCCCTGGTGGCGCAGGCCGCCGCCCGCTCGTTCGCCGGCCGCGGGCAGGGGGGCCGACTGGTCCTGCTGGCCGACCAGGGTCGCGCCGGGACCGGTGTCGCGATGGACCGCGCCCTGTCGCAGGGCATCGCCGGACTCGGCGCCGGCCTGGCCGTGGAGCTGCAGGGTCAGGGGATCCGGGTGGCCGTGCTGAGTTCCGGACCGTCGGCCGGCTCGGATGGCTGGGACCCGGCAGAGGTCGCGTCGCTGGTCTGCCGGATCTCGTCCGGTCCGCCGGGCGGGCCCTCGGGCGCCGTCGTGACCATCGACTGACCCGTGCCTTCGGCAGTCGCGTCGTCGGCGGCCGGGCTTGGGTCCGCATCTGCTGACGGGCGATCCGCGCCGGCGCGCCGGAGACGCGTCGGGGCAGGCGCCTGCACCTGCCACCCGCGTGGCACTGCGCCGTCGCGGCCGTCCCAGCGGGCCAGGAACCGGCGCAGCACCGACACCGTGCAGAGTGCGACCGCGGCGCCCACCAGGTCGACGGCGATGTGCAACTCCACGGTGTCGGCGACCGCCTGCTCGCTGGTGCCGAACGCTCGCACCAGGGTGGCCACCACCAGCACCGCATTCAGCACCCAGAGCACCCACCAGGCCGTGATCCAGCGGGAGACCCGTTGCGGGCGTTGATCTTCCGAACCTTCCACCTGCAGTCCGAGGTCGATCTCGGACAGCACCTGACCGATCCCGTGCAGGTTCCAGACCGGCACGACCATCCGGGCCAGCACCGAGGCCGGTCGCCGGGACGGCGAAGCCCCGGCCCGGTGGGCGGTCGCGGCGTGCAGGCGCACCAGCGCCGGCAGCACCAGGACCGCGGTGAGCAACGCGCCGGCCACCGCCGTCCAGCTCGCGGACACCACCAGGGCCTCGCTCGCCCGGACCGGCACCGGTGGCAGCACCTCGGTCCGGCCGCGGAGCATGAGCACGTAGCGCCAGGTCTCTCCGCTCGCGGCGATCACCGCAGCCAGGGCGGTCAGTCCGGCGGTCAGTGCACCGATCCGCAGGGCGCTCCGCGCCCGGCCGAGAACGCCTGCGGCGTCGTCGCTCTCGGTCTGCACGGTGGCGGTCCGCCAGATGACGGTGGGGAAGCCCCAGCGCGGCGGCCGCCCGTGATAGGACGGCGGGCCGTGATAGGCACGCGGCGGTGGTTCCGGCCGGCGACCGACGGTCACCCCTGGCGGCGGGTGCGCCCGCCACCGCTGGATCGGCAGCGGGGCCGAGCAGTAGACGCAGCTGTGCACGCCGCGCGGCATCGGCGGCTGGGTGCGGGCGCAGCGGGGACAGCGCACGGTCAGATGATCTCCGGGGCCCCGCCGCTGCCGGCGCCCTCCAACGGCCGGCCGGCGCGGGCCCACTCCATCATCCCGCCGGCGACGTTGACCGACTCCCAGCCGTTGGCGTTGAGGAATTCGGTGACCCGGGCGGACCGGCCGCCGGACCGGCAGATGACGTAGAGCGGCGCTGCCTCCGGCACCTCGCCGAGGCGGCCGGTGAGCGTGGTCATCGGGATGTGGACGGCGCCCGGCGCGTGCCCGGCCTCCCACTCGTCGCTCTCGCGCACGTCGAGCAGCACGGCGTCGGCGGGCACCTGGTCGATCCCGACCTCGGGAACCTGGGATGGCATCACGCCCTCCATCCTCCCACCCACCCCCGCGGGCGTCCCCGGATCCGGAGCGATGGGGAGCCGGGCGGGTGCGGGACGACTCCGGAGCGGCGGGGAGCCGGGCGGGTGCGGGACGACCGAGGAACGAGGAAGGACTGCAGCCGCTCAAGCCGGCGGACCGGCGCGACAGTCCACTCGGAACGAGGGAGCGACTGCAGCTGCATCAACCGGCGGACCAGCGCGACTATCAGACACGGAGCGCTCGGGAGGGCGGTGTGGAGTCGGGTCACTCGCTGCTGCGGGAGTCGTCCGCCTCGACAGCTCGGTATCGCGCCAACTTCTCCTCGTAGGCCGCCTCACCCACGCGCGTCCTGAACTGCTCCTTGGACAAGAACCTGAGCGCGCTCGAGCCCGAGAAATCTGATTCCGGATCCGACGAATCACCTACATCCGGATTCGTGCGGGCGGACCCCGCAGGCCCGACGGCCAGGACCGCCAGCAGGACGCCGATCCCGACGAGGAGTGTTCGATACATGCCCGACCTCCGTGAGCCTCACCGGACCCGCCGCCCCGAACGGTACCCGGCAACGTTCCGCCGGCGGCCGCTCGCGCGTGCTGGAAGCCGCTGCGGCGTCATCAACCGGCGGACAAGCGCTGCCATCGGACACGGTGCTCGCCCGGCCGGGCGGGTCACACCGAGTTGACACCACCCGGACCTGCCTGGGACTTTGGACCGGTTGTGCCCACCTGGCAGGGGAAGCCGGTCCGACTCCGGCACTGACCCGCAACGGTAGGTCCGCGGCCCGCGCCGCGGACGAGTCCGGATACCTGCCCGGTGCGAAACGGCTCCACACCACCCGTCGAGGTCCGCGGGCGGAGTCCCCCCGCGTCGCAGCGGGGGTACGTCCGTCGGGACCCAGCTGAGAGGCCCCGATGTCCTTCCTGATCCGTACCGCCGCGGTCGTGTCCGCGACGGTCCTGGGCGCCGGCGCGCTGCTCGCCGCCCCCGCCCTCGCCGTCCCCGCCGAAGGGCCGGTGTACACCACGGATCCGGCCGCGGGTGCGGCCGGCTGGCTCGCCCGTCAGCTGGTCGACGGTGACCACATGCAGACCGATTTCGGCGGCACGAAGTACGACGACCAGGGACTGACGGCGGACGTCATCCTCGCGCTGGACAGCGCCAAGGTCGGCCAGGACGCCGCCGCGGCCGCCACCGGCTGGCTGGCGGACAACGTCCGGACCTACGTCGGCAACGGCGAGACCGAGTCGTACGCGGGCGCGTTGGCCAAGACCATCCTGGTCGCCGACGCCCAGGGTGAGGACCCGCGCAACTTCGGCGGGGTCGACCTCGTCGTCCAGCTGGAGAACCTGCACTCCCAGACCGGCCGCTACAGCGACGTCTCGGAGTACGGCGACTACAGCAACGCGATCACCCAGTCGCTGGCGATCATCGCGCTGAACCGCACCACCGACGCCGCGCCGCAGGACGCCGGCGCCTCGCTGCGCAGCCTGCAGTGCCAGGACGGCGGGTTCGCCCTCTCCTACGACGTCCAGCCGTGCGTCAGCGATCCCGACGGCACCGCCCACGCGATCCAGGCCCTCAACCCGGGCGAGTCCCAGGAAGCCGCACTCGACTACCTCGAGGGCATCCAGCAGGAGAACGGCGGCTTCACAGCCGCGGCCACCGGCGGCGTGCCGGGTGCGGTCAACAGCAACACCACCGGGCTGGCCACCGCCGCCCTGCTCAAGGGCGACCGCCCGGATCCGGCCGCGGCCGGCATGCAGTACCTGACCGGTCTGCAGGTGACCGTGAACGGCGACGACGTCGGCGCGATCGCCTACGACGGCACCGGTTTCGACGCCACCACCGCCCCGCGTGCCACCTCGCAGGCGATCCTCGGCCTGATCGGCGCCGACCTGAACACGGTCGACAACACCGACGCGGCCGCCGAGGCGCCGGTGCTCGAGGGCACCGACCCGCCGACCAGCTCGAGCAGCGCGCCGAGCTCCAGCAGCTCCGCCGGCTCCAGCACGAGCCCCTCGTCGTCGTCCGGCTCCTCGACGTCGTCCCCGTCCAGCTCCTCCGCTCCGGTGTCCTCGACCTCGGCCCCGTCCACCCCGTCGACGAGCACCCCGGCCACCACCGCGACCACCCCGGCCACCAGCACGTCCGAGTCGGCGTCGGTCTCCGCCGATCTGGGCTCGGTGGCGCAGGGCGGCTCCGTCACGGTCACGGTGAGCGGCTTCCTGCCGGGCGAGACCGCCCGGGTCGAGCTGCACTCCACCCCGATCGTGCTGGGCACCTTCCTGATCGGCGCCGACGGCGCCGGCTCGGCCACCGTCACCATCCCGGACGACGCCGAGGCCGGGCAGCACGAGATCTGGGTGATCGGCGAGACCTCCGGTGTGGTCGTCACCATCCCGGTCACCGTCGAGCCCTCGCTGGCCGCGACCGGCGTCTCCTCCGGCGTCACCACCCTGGGCATCATCGGCCTCGTCACCCTGCTGCTCGGCGGGTCGCTGCTGCTGATCGCCCGTCGTCGCAGCGTGGCCGCGGGACACCGGCACCGATGATCCGCACCCGGGCCAGGAACTCCCGCGCCCGGGGACACCACCGGTTCCGCCCGCTGTTGCTGTCCCTGCTCGCCGCCGGTGCCGCCCCACTCCTCGGGGCGGCACCGGCCGCAGCGGCAGCGGCCGTGCCGTGCACCGCCCAGCAGGTCACCGTTGTCGTCGGGTCCGACGTCAGTTGCAGCGGTGACGCCGCGAACGGCCTCGCTGCCCTGCAGTCGGCCGGCCACAGCTACGCTTTCGTCCCGCGCCAACCGGGCTTCGTCTGCCAGATCGACGGCCAACCGGATCCGTGCAACGGGGCGCCCTCGAACGCCTACTGGTCCTACTGGCACGCCCAGCCCGGCGGTACCTGGGTCTACAGCACCGCAGGAGCCGGCTCGTACGACCCGGCCCCGGGCAGCGTCGAGGGCTGGGCCTTCGGTGCCGGCGACCCGCCGCCGATCGACCCACCGACCCTGGCCGCGCCGCCCACCAACCCGAAGCCCACCCCCACGCAGGCACCGGCGCCGACCACGCCCAAGCCCACCCCCACGAAGACCACTCCGGCTCCGACCACCCGGGCGACGACCCCGCGGCCGACCACCGCCCCGGTTCCGACGACGCGGACCACTGCTGCCCCGCCGACAGCACCGTCTCCCACGACACCGCCGACCACGCAGGCACCTGGCACGACCGCCCCGGCTCCGCCGACGGCGCCGACCGCCGACCCGCCCACGGCCGACACCACTGCCGAGCAGACCGATGGCGGGCCGGACACCACAACGACCTCCGGAACGGCCACCACCGGCGCACCGTCGACGCCGAGCCGCTCCCCCGCTACCTCCGCGATCCCGCCGAGCGCGTCGTCCCCGACCCGGCTCTCGCACCAGGGCAGCTCCGCGCCTCCTGTACCAATCAGCTCGACATCGGCCCCGGCCCCATCGGCCACCGGATCGAGCGACACCACCCCGTCCGCCGATCCGTCGGTCCTGCCCGCGTCGGCGGCCACCTCCGACGAGAACGACTCGTCGGCAGGCACCATCTGGGGTGTGGTGGTCGGAGCGCTCGCGGTCGCGGGACTGGGCACCGTCGCGGTGTTGCGGTCGCGACGGTCCCGCGGGTGACGGCGCAGGTCCGTCCGGAGGCGTGGTGGATCTGGGCGTTGTGCCTGGCCGCGACGGCCGACCGGACCACCAACCCGATCCTGCTCGCGACGTTGATCGCGGTGACCTGGTTCGTGGTCAGCAGCTGCCGTTCCCGCGAACCGTGGGCGCCGGGCTGGACGCGCGGGTTCGCCGCCTTCTTCAAGCTGGCCCTGGTCGTGCTGGCCATCAGGACCGTCTTCCACATCCTGCTCGGCTCGCCCACCGGCGGTCCGGTGCTGTTCACCCTGCCGACGGTGCACCTGCCGGACTGGGCCACCGGGATCGGGATCGGCGGGCCGGTGTACGCCGACGGCCTGCTCGGCACGCTGTACGCCGCGCTGTCGCTCGCGGTGCTGCTGTGCTGCGTCGGCGCGGCGGTGGCGCTGGCCGATCCGCGCCGGCTGCTGGCCGCGCTGCCCGGGGCGCTCTACGAGGTCGGCGTCGCGGTGGTGGTCGCCATGTCGTTGGCGCCGGAACTGCTGGCCGGGGCGCAGCGGGTCCGCCGGGCCCGGGAACTGCGCGGTGACGCCACCGCGGGCCGCGGGCTGCTGAGGCGGATCCGCGCCTGGGCCCGGCTGGCGCTGCCGCTGCTCGCCGACGCCACCGACCGCGCGCTCACCCTGGCCGCGTCGATGGACGGGCGCGGGTACGGCCGGGAGGGCGGCCTGGGTCGCACCGGCCGCCGGTGGACGGCCGGCCTGGTGCTGGTCGGGCTGGGCGGTCTGGTGCTGGGGATCTACGGGCTGTTGGACACCACCACCCCGCTGCCGGTGACGGTCCTTGCGCTGGTGATCGGCTGCGGCGCCGCCGTCGCCGGCCTGACCGCCGGGTCGCGCCGGGTGGTCCGTACCCGGTACCGCACCGACCCGTGGACCTGGCGGGACGGTGTGGTCATCGGGTCCGGGCTGGTCGCGCTGGCCGGGTCGGTCGTCGGTGGCCTGCTCGACGCCCCGCTCGACCCGCCGGACCTGCTGGCCCTGCCGCCGCTGCCGGTGCTGCCGTTCGTCGCCGTGCTGGTCGCCGCGCTGCCCGGACTGCTGCTGCCGACCCGGGTGCCGCCGGTGCACCGGGCCGCCGATCCGGAGATGGTGACCGCCCGATGATCCGCTTCGACGGCGTCTCCGTCCGCTACGACGGCGCCACCCGGGACACCCTGCGCGGCGTCGACCTGGAGATCCCGGACGGTGAGTTCTGTCTGGTCGTCGGGCCGACCGGCGCCGGCAAGTCGACACTGCTGGGGCTGGTCAACGGGCACGTCCCGCACTTCACCGGCGGCACGGTCACCGGCCGGGTGCGGGTGGACGGCCGGGACACCAGGCAGTCCCGCCCGCGGGACCTCGCCGACGTGGTCGGCGTGGTGGTGCAGGACCCGCGGCGCGGGTTCGTCACCGACCGGGTGGACGACGAGCTCGCCTACACGATGGAGTCGCTGGCGCTGCCGCCCGAGGTGATGCGCCGCCGGGTCGAGGACACGGTGGACCTGTTGGGGCTGGCCGAGTTCCGGCACCGGCCGCTGGCCACCCTCTCCGGCGGGCAGCAGCAGCGGGTGGCGATCGGCGCCGCGCTGACCGCGCACCCGTCGGTACTGGTGCTCGACGAGCCCACCAGCGCACTGGATCCCGCCGCGGCCGAGGAGGTGCTGGCCGCCCTGCACCGCCTGGTGCACGACGTCGGCATCACCGTGCTGCTGGCCGAGCACCGACTCGAAAGGGTCGTCGGTGATGTGGATGCGGTGATCCTGGTGCAGCCCGACGGGCACGTCTGGCACGGCCCGCCCGGCCCGGTCATGGACATCTCCCCGGTGGTACCGCCGGTGGTGGAGCTCGGACGCTGGGCCGGCTGGTCCCCGCTGCCGCTCACCGTGCGGGACGCCCGGCGCCGCGCGGCGCCGTTGCGCGAGCAGGTCACCGCCCCGGCCCGTCAGGCCGACACCGCCGGCACGGGAGTCATCGGCCTGCTGAAGCTCTCGGCCGGACACGACGGTCGCACGCCGGTCGCCGGACCGCTGACCGTCACCGCCGGCAGCGGGGAGATCATCGGCCTGATGGGACGCAACGGCGCCGGGAAGTCGACACTGCTGTGGACGATCGCCGCTGCGCTGACACCGATCTCGGGCTCGGTGCTGGTCGGCGGTGCTGACCCGCGGACGCTGCCGCCCGCCGACCGGCGCCGGTCCGTCGCCCTGGTCCCGCAGCAGCCGGGCGATCTGTTGTACCAGCGGAGTGCCGCCGCGGAGCTCCGGCAGTCGGACGCCGATGCCGCCCGGCCGCCCGGCACCACGGCAGCGCTGTTCGCCGAGCTGGCACCGGGCGCCGACGCCGACCTGCACCCGCGTGACCTGTCCGAGGGGCAGCGGCTGGCCCTTGCGCTGTCGATTCAGATGGCCGCGCAGCCGCGCCTGCTGCTGCTCGACGAGCCCACTCGCGGGCTGGACTACCCGGCAAAGCAACGACTCTCGACCCTGCTCCGGCAGTGGTCGGCCGACGGCGTCACCGTGCTGCTGGCCAGTCATGACGTCGAGTTCGTCGCCGGCGTCTGCCGCCGGGTGCTGATCCTGGCCGACGGCCGCCTGATCGACGACGGCCCGACCGCGTCCGTGGTGACCGCCTCCCCGACCTATGCACCGCAGGTCGCGAAGATCATGGCGCCGGTGCCGGTGCTCACCGTCGACGAGCTGCGAGCCGGGATGCCGTCATGACCGATCACCTCACCGGCACACCGACCGCGCTGCGCATCCACCCGCGCTCGACCGTCGCGCTGCTGCTCGCCTTCCTGGCCACCGTCGCGGCTTTCGGCTGGCCGCTGCTGGTCTCGCCGGACTCCGGGCTGGCCCACGGCAACGACGCGACCCTGGTGTTCGCCGTGCTGCTCCCGCTGGTGCTTGCGGTGGTGCTCGCCGAGCTCAGCGAGGGCGGCATCGACGCGAAGGCCGTGGCGATGCTCGGCGTGCTGTCCGCGGTGGGCTCGGCGATCCGGCTGCTCGGCGCCGGTACCGGCGGGATCGAGCCGGTGTTCTTCCTGATCGTGCTGGCCGGGCGGGTGTTCGGCCGCGGGTTCGGGTTCGTCCTGGGCTGCACCACCCTGCTGGCCTCGGCACTGCTCACCGGCGGGGTCGGTCCGTGGCTGCCGTTCCAGATGCTCGGTGCGGCCTGGGTCGGGTTCGGCGCGGGCTGCCTGCCGGCCGTCCGCGGCCGGTGGGAGATCGCCGTGCTGGCCGGCTACGCGACCCTGGCCGCCCTCGCCTACGGAGTCGCGCTGAACCTGTCGTTCTGGCCGTTCACCCTCGGCGGCGGCACCGAGATCTCCTTCGTACCAGGTGATCCGGTGGCCGACAACCTCCCGCGACTGCTCGCCTTCAGCCTGGCCACCTCGCTCGGCTGGGACCTGATGCGGGCGGTCACCACCGTGCTGCTGGTGGTGCTGGCCGGGCCCGGGGTGCTGTTCGTGCTGCGCCGGGCGGCCCGCAAGGCCCGCTGGGCCGGCTGAACCCGACTACTTGATCAGCCGGGAGAGCCGGCGGTCGGCGAGCAGCTTGCCGCCGGTCTGGCAGGTCGGGCAGTACTGGAAGGACCGGTCGGCGAAGGACACCTCGGCCACCGTGTCACCGCAGACCGGACAGGGCAGCCCGGTGCGGGCGTGCACCTTCAGCCCGGTGCGCTTCTCGCCCTTGAGCCGGGCGGCCTCCGCACCGACCGCCTTGCCGACGGCCGCGTTCAGCACCGAGACCATCGCCGTGTACAGCCTTTCCAGCTGCTCGGGCTTGAGTGTGCCGGCAGTGGCGAACGGCGACAGCTTCGCCTGGTGCAGGATCTCGTCGGAGTAGGCGTTGCCGATCCCGGAGATCACCGGCTGCTCGGTGATCACGTTCTTGATCCGGCCGGTCCGGCCCTTCAGCAGCGCGGCGAACTCGTCGGCGGACAGCGACAGCGCGTCCGGCCCCAGCCGGGCCACCCCGGGCACCTGCTGCGGATCGGTGACGACTGCGATGGCCACGGACTTCTTCGTGCCGGCCTCGGTGATGTCGAACCCCGCGCCACCCTCCAGCCGCAGCCGGAAGGCGATGGGGCCGCCCATCTTCGGCGGGGTCGGCGACAGCGCGTCGGACCAGCGCAGCCAACCGGCGCGGGCGAGATGCACCACCAGGTGCAGGTCCTCGGAACCCGGCGCCCCGCTGAACGTGAGGTCGAGGAACTTGCCGTGCCGTCCGCCGGCGGTCAGCGTGCGGCCGATCAGGGCGGTGGCCGGCGGATCATAGGTGGTCAGCACGTTGAGGGCGGTCACCGCGACGGAGGCGACGGGGCGGCCCGCGGCGTGCTCCACCAGGAACTCGGCCAGGGCGGTGACCTCGGGCAACTCAGGCATACGGACAGTGTGCCGCACGGCGCGCGCCGGCACCGGGGGCATCTCCCGGAAACCCGCGGGCATCGCGGCAGGCCGGGCGCTACGGTCGGCGGGTGAGTCCCGACGCCGCGATCGATGTCCGCACCATCACCCCTGACGAGGTGCCGGCCTGGGTGGCCGCACTCAACACCGGGTTCCAGAACGCCTCCGGCGACGCGGATGCCGAGGCCCGACGCCCCTCTATCGACCCGGACCGGACGATCGGGGCCTTCGACGGGGACCGTGTGGTCGCGACCTTCCGCAGCTTCCCGACCGAGCTCACCCTGCCCGGCACGGCGGAGATCACCGTCTCCGCGATCACCGCGGTGTCCACCACCGCGACACACCGGCGGCGTGGACTGGCCCGCCGGATGATGGCGCACGACCTGACCGCGGCGAAGGAGCGGGGCGAGCCCGGCGCGGCACTGATCGCCGCGGAGTGGCCGATCTACGGCCGGTTCGGGTTCGGCATGGGCACCGAGACCCAGGGCTGGCGGGTGGACACCTCGGTCGCCCGGATCGCCCGGCCGGTCGCCGGCCGTACCCGGATGATCGACGCCGCCGAGACCCGCCGGTTGGCGCCGGAGATCTTCGACCGGCACCGCCGGCACAGCCCTGGCGAGATCAACCGCACCCCGCAACTCTGGGACGTCGTCCTCGGCGTCGTGCACTACCCCAGCTGGGGCGAGCCGACGAAGAAGTTCTCGGTGCTGGCGGAGGACGAGGCCGGCACCCCGATCGGCCTGGCCCGCTACACCTTCGCCGACAAGTGGACCGACCGGCGCCCGGCGGGCACGATCACCATCGACGGCTTCATCAGCACCGGCCCGGAGGCGACGTCGCTGCTTTGGGAATACCTGATCGGCATCGACTGGGCCACCACCGTCGTCCAGGACATGGGCCGCACCGACGACCTGCTGCCCTGGCTGCTGACCGACCACCGGCACGCCGCCGTCACCGAACGCGGCGACCACCTCTGGTGGCGACCGCTGGACGTGCCGGCCGTGCTGTCGGCGCGCAGCTATCCGAACCCCGGCACGCTGGTCCTCGAGGTGACCGACCCGATGGGGCTGACCGGCGGCCGGTTCCGGCTGGAGGGCGGCCCGCAGGGCGGCAGCTGCACCCCGACCACCGAGTCGGCGGACATCACCCTCGGCATCGGTGCGCTCTCCGCCGCCGCGCTCGGCACCGTACGGCCGTCGCTGCTCGCCGCCGCCGGACAGGTCGACGAGCACACCGCCCGCGGACTGGTGAAGGCCGACGACCTGCTCCGCTGCCGGAAGACCCCGTACTGCAGCGTCGGGTTCTGACCCACCCGGCCCGATCGGACCAGCGGTGCCGATCGGACCAGCGGCGCAGTCAGACCAGGGACAGGGCCAGCGCCACCGACGCGGTGAGCAGGTCGGCCGACGTGGCGCCCTGCACCGAGACGGCCCGGCCGTCGGCGGTCCGCAGCGCGACGATGCCGGATGTCGGGTCGGCGAGCAGCGTCCCCCCGGCGATCGCCGATCCGTCCACGGTGACCGGTCGCAGGTCCGCGGCGCGGACCGCCTTCGGGAACAGGCCGTCGGCGGCGGTCACCGCGATGTCGAGCATGGTGCCGCCGGCGCAGCTCATCGACGACCGGGACGAGGTGGTCCCGTCCTCCCGCTGACGTTCCGCATCGACGTCGAACAGTTCGCAGCCGGCCGGCAGAGCGGCCGGCAGCGCGGCCGACGGCAGGAGCGTCGCCGGCTCCGGCGTGGCCGACCGGGCCAGCGCCGGCAGGTCCGCCGACCAGTCGGTCAGGTCGTACCGGAAGCCGTCCACGGTCCAGGTCAGGGTCTGGATGCCTTCGTCGTCCCAGAGGGTGCCGCTCGCCCCGTCGATGTCGACCGGGCGGCCACCGTAGGGCTCCGACCAGGACACTCCGTCCTCCGGTCCCGTCATCAGGGTGAGTTGGTCGTCGGAGCCGGCGGTCGGGGCGAAGTCGACGATCAGCGAGTCGGGCGCGTACCAGGTCCAGGAGCTCACCGTCCGGCCCGGGAAGCCGAGGCCGACCGAGCTGGGTGGCTGCACGGGACGGACCAGTAGGTCGACCGGCGTGACGTCGAGCGGCTCCCCGGACGGTTCCGGGTCGGTGGTCGGCGGAGCGGTGGTCAGGGTGGTGGCGTCGGTGCCTGGCTGTTCGACCGCGTCGACGCCGAGCGACCTGCTGAACGGTGGCTCGTACCAGGACTGCCCCGCCGTCAGTGCCGGATCGACCTCGACCGATACCGCCAGGGCGACCAGCTGTTCGTCGGTCAGGTCCGCATCCGCCGGCCGGCGGACGAGCACGCTCGCGAAGTTGTCGGAGATCGTCTGGGCGGATCTGCCCGGCCAGAGCTCGGCCCAGCTGTCGCCGAGGGTCACGTGCTCGCCCGGGCCGTCCTCCCCCGACACGGTCGAGATCGAGACCATCCCGCCGTCGGGGACATCGGGGATCGGGGCCGACTGCACGGCGACCACCACACACCGGTCCCGGAGTTCGGCCGGCAGCACCGCGGCCGGGCAGAGGGCGACGGCCGGTTGCATCTGCCCCTCCACCGACGGACCGTCCACCGAGACCACCTGGTCGAAACCCGGGACACCGGACCGCAGCAGCACGGACCGTCGCAGGGCCGTCGGCTGCTCGACCAGGCCCGTGGCGAACGCGACGAGCTCCGGGGACGGGTCGCGCGCGGCGGCGAGATCCGGTTCGTAGCCGGCGGAGTCATCGAGGTTCTCCTGCCAGACGTGGATCCACCGACCGTCGGACAGCTGCCAGGTCAGCCGCGCGGTCGCAGGCAGCCCGTATCTGTCGAAGGCGGCCCCGCGGGTCCACGACCACCCCACCGTCCGATCGCCGAGTTGCGTGGTGGTGAAGACGATCTCGTTGCCGTAGGTCCGGCCGTCGTCGGTGATCGGCCCGGTGTCCTGAGCTCCGGTGATCAGGTAGCCGAGACTGCTGGTCCCGCTCGGACCGGCGTCGCCGGAGGCGAACCAGCCGACAGCGAGCCAGTCCGGCGCCTGCATCCACCAGGGACCGGCCAGTCCGGCCGGGACCGCTCCCGCGGTGACGGGGGACGACACCTCGGGCAGCGACAACGCCGGCAGCGGGGTGCCGGGGGTCAGCGCCCGGGCGGACATCCCGTCGGGCACGGCCCCGGTCGCTGCGCCGTCCGAGGTCGTGGAGGCCGCAGCAGTACCGCCGGACACCGGGCTCGACGTGGTCATGACGACCGGGCTGCTCGTCGGTCCTGCGACGATGTCCGGCGGCGGGGTGCCGCACGCGGTGATCAGCAGTCCGGCCGCGAGCAGGACGCCCACCGATCGACGAATGGTGCTCATGTGACCCCCCGGGAGCGCCGCTGTGACGGCAGATCCTCCCATGTCCCGTGCTCTCGCGGGGCGCATCGAGGGTGCGGGCCACCCCGGGGCGGCGACCCAGGGGTCAGGCGGCGCGCAGCGCGACCTGCCCGGCACCCGCACCGGCGGCGCCGGATCCGCCGACGACGGCGCGGTCGGGCGACATCTGCCGGACCGGCAGCGGGGTGACCACGCCGACACCGGCTGCGGCGCGGGCGGTGTCGAGCAGCAGGTCGGCGAGATCGACGTCGAGTGCCGTGCAGAGCGCGGCCAGCAGCTCGGAGGAGATCTCCTTCTCGCCGCGCTCGATCTCCGACAGGTAGGCGCGCGACACCATCGACCGGGCGGCCAGTTCGCGCAGGGTGAGCCGGCGGTCGACGCGCGCGGCACGCAGGCTGCGGCCGAGTTCCTCGCGCAGCAGCGGAGCAGGTGCGGTGGGCATCGCGGCGCCTCCCGGGATCCGGTGACGGCCGGGCGATCCGATGCCGTCCTGATCGTCACCCTAGAAGCCTTGGCGCAGCCCCCGGAAGCTGGTTCGCTGTCAGCGGACCGTCCTGCTCCCGCCACCGGCACACCTCCGACGTGCGGTATCAGACCCCGGGCCGCATCCTCCTGGGAGGGAGTCGCACCAGCACCTCCGCCGGAACGACGCAGCACATCGGCCGGCACCACGCAGCACACCCGCCGGCACTGCACTGCCGCACTTCCGCCCGTCCGCGCCACCGCAGCATCACCCGAATGCCACATCGCGATGCCGGAATTGCCGGGAACCGATCGCTCCCGGTCCCCGTCGTAGCCGGCAACACCACCGGAACAACCGGCCCCACCGAACTGAAGGACACATCATGAGCAAGGACCTGCACATCACCGTCGCCGGCGATCTGTACCAGGCGGAGGCGACCATCGACGTCGACGGCGACGGGGTCAACGACGCCGTGCTGGCGGACTTCGACGGCGACGGCAACCGCGACGAGATCGCCTGGGACTCGGACGGCGACGGCGTCATCGACACCATCCTGATGGCGTCGAACAACGACGGGAACTACGACGTCGGCTTCTACGACCCGAGCGGCCAGGGCAACTGGGACGAGGCCATCTCCGTCCCCGGCGGCTACATCCTCGGCGACCCGGGCACCACCGAGACCACGGAGACCGCCGGCTACACCACGACCACCACCGACGAGGGCGCCTACACCACCCAGACCGTCACCACCTCGGACGACGGCACGGTCACCTACACCGAGACCACGTACTACACGGATTCGCCGGAGACCACCGACGCCCCGGCGGCCACCACCGCCGGCGACGGGCAGCTGACCTACTCCTTCGGCGACTCGAACAACCCCACCGAGACCTACCAGTCCGAGGCGAACATCGACATCGACGGCGACGGCGTCAACGACGCGCTGTGGATCGACATGGACGGCAACGGCGGGCACGACGACATCGCCTGGGACTCCGACGGCGACGGCGTCGTCGACGTGATCGCGGTGGACTCGAACCACGACGGCCACTACGACACCGCCTACACCGACCCCAACGGCAACGGCCACTGGGACTCCGCGACCACCATCTGATCCGGCGCACCCCGCAGGTCCCGGCCACGTGCCGACGATCCCACCGGAGTCCACCCGATCCACCGGCCCACCCCGTCCGGCCCTGCACCGCGCAGGCCCGGGCGGGGTGTTCGCGTTCCCGGTGCTTCTAGGGTGAGGGCATGCGCAGCCCGTACCCGCCGATCGAACCCGACGCCTCCGGCATGCTCGACGTGGGCGACGGCCAGCTGATCCACTGGGAGACCTCCGGCAACCCGGACGGCGCGCCGGTGGTGTTCCTGCACGGTGGCCCGGGCGGCGGCACCAACCCGTTCCAGCGCCGGGTGTTCGACCCGGCGAAGTACCGGATCGTGCTGTTCGACCAGCGCGGGTGCGGGCGCAGCACACCGCATGTCGCTGATCCGGGGACCGACCTCTCGGTCAACACCACCTGGCACCTGGTCGCCGACATGGAGAAGCTGCGCGAGCACCTGGGCATCGACCGCTGGCACGTGTTCGGCGGCTCCTGGGGCAGCACCCTCGCGCTGGCGTACGCCCAGACGCACACCGACCGGGTGGTCTCGCTCGTGCTGCGCGGCATCTTCACCCTGCGCAAGGCCGAGCTCGACTGGTTCTACGAGGGCGGCGCCGGCGCGCTGTTCCCGGACCTGCGCGAGGCGTTCGTCGCCCCGGTGCCGGAGGCCGAGCGCGGCAACTGCATGCAGGCCTACCACCGGCTGCTCAACGATCCCGACCCGGCCGTCCACGTGCCGGCCGGTGTCGCGTGGTCGGTGTGGGAGGCCTCCACCGTGCGGTTGCGGCTGGACCCGGCCAAGATCGCCGAGGCCGCCGATCCCCGCTTCGCCCTTGCCTTCTCGCGGATCGAGAACCACTACTTCGTCAACGGCGGCTGGATGCGGGAGGGGCAGTTGATCGAGGACGCCGGTCTGCTGGCGGACATCCCGGCGGTCATCGTGCAGGGCCGGTACGACGTCTGCACCCCGCCGTTCACCGCCTGGGACCTGCACCGCGCCTGGCCGTCCGCGCAGCTGGTGATCACCCCGGACGCCGGGCACGCCTTCGACGAGCCGGCCACGCTGACCGCCCTGCTGGACGCGACCGACTCCTTCGCCGACCTGCCATACTGACCTTGCCTACCGGCCGGGTGCCGGACCGGGGGTGGCGGGCGCGGAGCCCGGCACCCCGGTCGGGCGGCGACGGGCCGGAGACGGCAGACTGTCCGCGGTACGCCGGATCGGCGTACCGGGACCGCGACGAGGAGCACCCGAGCATGACTGCCGCGCAGCCGACCGACATCTCCGCCACCGATTCGCCCGCGTGGGCCGCACTGCACACGCACTTCGGCACGATGAGCGCGGTCCACCTGCGCGAACTGTTCGCGCAGGACCCGGCGCGCGGCAGCGAGCTGACCCTGCAGGCCGCCGACCTCTACGTCGACTACTCCAAGCACCGGGTCACCCGGGAGACGCTCGGCCTGCTGCAGGAGCTGACCTCCGCGGCCGGCCTGCGCGCCAAGATCGACGCGATGTTCTCCGGCGTGCACATCAACTCCACCGAGAACCGCGCCGTGCTGCACACCGCTCTCCGGCTGCCGTCCGACGCGCAGCTGGTCGTCGACGGGCAGGACGTGGTGGCCGACGTGCACGAGGTGCTGGACCGGATGTCCGGCTTCGCCGACCGGATCCGCTCCGGCGAATGGACCGGCGCCACCGGGGAGCGGATCACCACCGTGGTGAACGTCGGCATCGGCGGGTCCGACCTCGGGCCGGTCATGGCCTACGAGGCGCTCAAGGACTACTCCGACCGCGGCATCACCTGCCGTTTCGTCTCGAACATCGACCCGACCGACATCTACGAGAAGACACACGATCTCGACCCGGCGAGCACCCTGTTCATCATCGCCTCCAAGACCTTCACCACATTGGAGACGCTGACCAACGCCCGGCTGGCCCGGGACTGGCTGACCGGCGGGCTGACCACGAAGCACGGCCTGTCCGCCGACGACGCCACCGCCGCCGTGGCGAAGCACTTCGTCGCCGTGTCGACGAACGCCGATAAGGTGTCGGAGTTCGGCATCGACACCGCCAACATGTTCGGCTTCTGGGACTGGGTCGGCGGCCGCTACTCCTACGACTCCGCCATCGGCCTGTCGGTGATGGTGGCGATCGGGCCGGACAACTTCCGCGAGATGCTGGCCGGCTTCCACGCCATGGACGAGCACTTCCGGACCGCCCCGTTCGAGGTGAACGCGCCGGTGATCCTGGGCCTGCTGAACGTGTGGTACGGCGACTTCTTCGGATCGGGAAGCCATGCGGTGCTGCCCTACTCGCAGTACCTGCTGCGTTTCCCGGCCTACCTGCAGCAGCTGACCATGGAGTCCAACGGCAAGTCCGTCCGGCTCGACGGTTCCCCCGTGCTCGCCGACACCGGCGAGGTGTTCTGGGGCGAGCCCGGCACCAACGGCCAGCACGCCTTTTACCAGCTGCTGCACCAGGGCACCCGGATCATCCCCGCCGACTTCATCGGGTTCGTCGAGCCGAACCACGACCTGCACGACGGCGACGCCGACGTGCACGACCTGTTCATGTCCAACTTCTTCGCCCAGTCCACGGCGCTGGCCTTCGGCCGCACCGCCGAGGAGATCGCGGCGGAAGGTGTTGCGCCCGAGGTCGTCCCGCACAAGGTGATGCCGGGCAACCGGCCGTCGACCTCCATCCTGGCGCAGAAGCTGACGCCGTCGGTGCTCGGCCAGCTGGTCGCCCTCTACGAGCACATCACCTTCGTCCAGGGTGTGATCTGGGGGATCAACTCCTTCGACCAGTGGGGGGTCGAGCTCGGCAAGGCGATGGCCAAGGAGCTGGCGCCGATGCTGTCCGGCGAGACCTCGACCGACGGCCAGGACTCCTCCACCGCCACGCTGATCGGGCACTACCTGCAGGGCCGTGGCCGCGCCTGAGCCGGACGAGTACCACCCGCTGGACGAGAAGCGATCCCTGGAAGCGCTTCTCGACCAGCAGCGGGATGCCGTGCTGCGCAAGGTGCGCGGCGTCCCGGAGCAGGACGCCCGGCGCGCACCGACCGCGAGCGCGCTGACCCTGCTCGGCCTGCTGAAGCACTGCGCCGTCTGGGAGCAGCGCTGGTTCCAGGGGGTGATGGCCGGCCGCCCGCTCGACGACGGCTGGCCGGAGCGGCGCGATCCCGGCGCCGACTTCCGTCTCGACGACTCCGACACGGTCGGCGTCTGGGTGCTGCGGTACCAGCAGGCGATCGAGGAGTCCCGCCGGACCACCGCGGACCACGACCTCGACACCCGTTGCGCCCGGCCGGATGTCGCCGACTGCAACCTGCGTTACCTGCTGCACCACCTGATCGAGGAGACCGCCCGGCACGCCGGCCACGCCGACATCCTCCGCGAGTCGATCGACGGCAGCACCGGGATGTGACCGGGTCAGCGGCGGGTGCGCTGCCACAGCCAGGCGGCGAGAACACCCGATACCAGCAGGATCCCGGCACACCAGAGCAACGAGGTGAGCGCCGGCCCGGCGACCGGACCGCCCAGCAGCAGGCCGCGCAGCGCCTCGGTCACCGGCGACACCGGCTGGTGCTGGGCGATCGGCTGCAGCCACCCGGGCAGGGTGTCCACCGGCACGAAGGCACTCGACAGGTAGGGCAGGAACAGCAGCAGGAACCCGAAGGCCGATGCGCTCTCCGGGGTCCGGGCGACCAGCCCGACCGCCGCCGCGGCCCAGGACAGCGCCAGCACGTACGCGCCCACCAGACCGGCGGCGGCCAGCCACTGCAGCGGTCCGGCCGAGGGCCGGAAGCCGACCGCGACGGCCGTACCGATCACCAGCAGCACCGACACCAGGTTCCGCAGCACGCTCGCGGCGACGTGTCCGGTCAGCACCGAGGACGGCCGCAGGTCCATCGTCCGCAGCCGGTCGACCATCCCTTCCCGGAGATCGGCGGAGACGCTGATCGCGGTGGTCGAGGCCCCGTACCCGGCGCAGAGCAGGATCACCCCGGGCACCACGTAGTCGATGTAGTCCGCGGCCGGTGTGCGCATCGCACCGCCGAACACGGTCGTCATCAGCAGCATGATCATCACCGGCAGCAGCGCGCCGATCAGCAGGCCGTCCGGGCTGCGCACCGCGTGCCGGAGGCTGCGGCCGGTCATCACCAGCGCCGCGCTCATGCCGCCACCTCCCCGTCGCGCCGGCCGGTCAGCTGCAGGAACACGTCGTCCAGGCTCGGCGTCCGGACCGCGAACGAGGCGACCCCCGGTCCGTTACCGAGCCGGGCCTCCACCCCGGCCATGGCCCGGCGCAGGTCGGCGAAGGTGCCGTCGACCGGCACCCGGGCGGTGCTGCCGTCGGTGAACGTCACCTCCAGTACGTCGGCGCCCACCCGCTGCCGGAGCTCGGCGGGCGCGCCCTCGGCCACGATCCGGCCGCCGTCCAGCACCGCGACCCGGCCGCCCGGCCGGTCCGCCTCCTGCAGGTACTGCGTGGTCAGCAGCACCGCCGTCCCGCCGGCAACCAGGTCGTCGACCAGGTCCCAGAGCGCCTGCCGACTGCGCGGATCGAGCCCGGTGGTCGGTTCGTCCAGGAACAACACCTGCGGCCGGGTGAGCAGGCTGACCGCGAGATCCACGCGCCGCCGGGTGCCGCCGGAGGCGGTCCGGGTGAGCCGGTCGGCCACGCCCGTCAGGTCGAGACGCTCCAGCAGCTCGTCGACGTCGGTGCGCAGACGCGGCGCCGGGATCCGGGCCAGCCGGCCGATCAGCCGCAGGTTCTCCCGCGGAGTCAGCAGGCCGTCCACGGCGGCGAACTGACCGGTCACCGCGATCGCCCGGCGGACCGCCGCCGGGTCGGCGTGCAGGTCGTGCCCGGCCACCGCCACCTCACCGGCGTCCGCCGGGGTCAGGGTGGCGAGGATCCGCACCACTGTCGTCTTCCCGGCGCCGTTCGGCCCCAGCAGTGCCAGCACCGACCCGGCGGCAACGTCGAGATCGACACCGTCCAGGACCGTGCGGTCCGCGTAGCTCTTGCACAGTCCGCGCACCCTCACCTGCGACATCGGGCCTCCTTCTCGGGTTCAGCGTATGCCGTACGCTTGTGTATCACGTACGCATGCGTATGCGCTACGCCCAACATCCGGCAGAATGCAGACATGACCTCCGACCCGCTGCCCGACCCCCTACCGGGTCCGGTGCGCGCCGCCTGGGAGAGCGAACTGGGCAGCGGAGGCCGGCGCCCCCGGCGCCCGGAGCTCTCGCTGCGCCGCATCGTCGATGCCGCGGTGGTGCTGGCGGACCGGGACGGCCTGGCCGGGATCTCGATGGCGAAGGTGGCGGCGGAGATCGGCTGCGCGACGATGGCGCTCTACCGGCATGTCCCGTCGAAGACCGATCTGCTGCAGCACATGTTCGATGCCGGACTGTCCGCACCACCACGGGACCGGACCCCACCCGGGACCGGCTGGCGGGACGGGCTGGCCACCTGGACCCGCGCCTCCCTGCAGGTGTTCGTCGGCCGGCCGTGGCTGCTCGAGATCCCCATCACCGGGCCGCCGCTGATGCCGCGGAACCTGGACTGGATGGACTGGGCGATGGGGCTGCTGGAGGGGACCGCCTTCGCCCCGTGGGAGAAGCTCTACACCCTGCTGCTGCTCAACGGCCACGCCAGACACGAAGCGGCACTGGCGGTCTCGATCGGCACCACGCCTGGGGAGCCGGCCGACCCGGAGGCGGGCGAGCAGGCCGCGGCCGACTACACCTCAGCCCTGGTGGCCCTCGCCGATCCCGGTCGTTTCCCGGCCCTGCACGACTTCGTCTCCACCGGTTCGCTCTTCGACCTGCCGCCGGACGTCGACCCGGAACGGGCCGACGACTTCCTCCGCGACTTCGGGCTGGAGCGCATCCTGGACGGACTCCAGGCGCTGCTGGACTCCCGGGGTGCTCCTGGTCCCGGTGACCCCGTCAGTCCCCGGTGACCCCGTCCGCGCACTCGCGGAGCAGGTCGGCGTGGCCGGCGTGCCGGCAGTACTCCTCGAGCATGTGCACCAGCAGCCAGCGCATCGAGAAGTGGCCGTCCCGGATGGGTTTCGCCGACAGCGCATCGAGATCGGCGTCGCTGGCGGTGGTCCGGGCGAACGTGACCTCGGTCTCCCACGCCGCCAGGGCGTCCGCGAGGGTGTCGTCCGGGCCCGGATGGTGGTCGCCGTCCGGGTCCTGGCCGAGGTTCGGATCGCCGTAGAACAGCGGGTCGCTGTCGGGGTCACCGACGAACCGGTTGCGGAACCAGTACCGCTCGACGTCGGCCATGTGCCGGACGAGGCCCATCAGGTTCAGGTCCGACGGCGGCACGGTCGGCCGGCGGGCCAGGTCGTCGGACAGCCCGTGAACCTTGATCAGCAGGGTGGTCCGGTAGTAGTCGAGGAACTCGGACAGGGTCGTGCGCTCGTCGGCGGCGATGGCGGGCTCGGTGCGCTGCGGCGCGGGAAGGTCCATGGGCCGGACGCTACCCAGGTGGCGGCAGGCGGCACCACAGGGTTTCGCTACGGTGGGCCGGGATGACAGCCATCCCGGAGCCCGCGGGCCCGTCCGCCACCGGAACTCCCACCGCGATGCAGCGGATCGCCGCGGGGATCGGGCTCGGCCAGCGCGGACAGACCACCGAGGCGCGCCTGCTGCTGTCCGCCCTGTGGGCCGAGATCGGCCCGGAAGGCCCGCCTCTGCAACGACTCTCCGTCGCGCACGCGCTCGCCGACGTGCAGGAGGAGGTCACCGCCGAACTCGAATGGGACCTGGTGGCCCTGCAGGTCGCGTCCCGGGTCACCGACGCCGAGGTGGCGGCCGCCGGGATGCCCGGGAACGCGGCGGCGCTGTACCCGTCGCTGCATCTCAATGCGGGAGAGGCCCACCGACGCTGCGGCGACGACCGGGGGGCGCGGCGGCATCTCGACCTCGGTCGCACCGCCCTGCACGAGTTGCCCGTGGACGTGCGCACGGACGCCGCCGGCTATCTCGACATGATCGAGGACGGACTCCGTCGCCTCGAGCAGCGTCTTGCCGATCCTGCAAGCTCCCTTGCGGATAGTGGGATCCCCCCGCACCCTTGATCGCAGGAGGTGGTCAGGGTGACCGGGTACGACGTGGTGGTGATCGGCGGCGGGTCCGCCGGACTGAGCGGGGCGGTGGCATTGGCGCGCTCACGCCGGTCGGTGCTGGTGGTGGACAGCGGGGATCCGCGGAACCGACCGGCCGCCGGGGTCCACGGCTACCTGGGCCGGGAGGATGCCTCACCGACGGACCTGCTGGCCTCCGGACGCGCCGAGTTGGAGTCCTACGGCGGCGTGGTCCGGTCCGGGACGGTGACCTCGGCGCACCGGGCGGACGACGCCGGTTTCGTCGTGGAGATCGACGGGTCGGCACCGGTGCGGGCGCGCCGGATCCTGCTCACCACCGGCCTGGTCGACGAGCTGCCGGAGGTGCCGGGACTGCGCGAGCACTGGGGCAGCGACGTCGTGCACTGCCCGTACTGCCACGGGTGGGAGGTGCGGGACCTGCCGATCGGGGTGCTGGCGACCGGCCCGATGGCCGTGCACCAGGCACTGATGTTCCGCCAGCTCAGCGCCGACGTCGTGCTGCTCACCCACGAGCAGCCGCTGCCGCCGGCCGAGGAACTGGCGAAGCTGGCCGCGATGAACGTGCCGGTGATCGAGGGCCGGGTGGCCGCGCTGCTCGACGGGCCGGACGGCGCGCTCGCCGGGGTACGGATGGCCGACGGCCGGGAGCTCTCCCGCCGGGTGGTCGCGGTCGCGTCGCGGATGGTCGCCCGCAGCGCGGTTGCCGACGGGCTGGGACTGGTGGCCGAGCCGCACCCGATGGGCGGCTGGATCGGGATGCAGATCCCGGTGGACCCGATGGGGCGCACGTCGGTACCCGGGGTGTTCGCCGCCGGCAACGTCACCGACCTGCAGGCCCAGGTGGTGGTCGCCGCAGGTCAGGGACTCAAGGCCGGCGCGATGATCAACGCGGACCTGATCGAGGAGGACGTGGCCGCGGCGGCGCAGCGGGTAGCGGAGCGGACCGCCGTCTGATCCCGGTCGCAGCGGGAGTTCAAGCGGTGGTGGTCTCGAGCAGGGCGCAGGCGCGGTCCTCGAGATCACCGACGGCGCCCTCGTCTCCACTGACGAACCGCAGCAGCGACTGGTGGAACAGACCGTCGAACATCGCGTAGGCGACCGGCCGCTCGACGTGCACCGACACCCCGTCGAGTTCGGCGTGCCGGCTGACCACCCGCCAGATCATCGCCTCGATGCCGGCGTCCAGCTCGAGCACGTCGTCGCGGAAGGCCCCCTCGAAGAGACTCTGGTTGCGGATGTCGTACCAGAGCCGGTGCTCCGGAGCCTCCGTCCGCAGGGTCCGGGCCATCGCGGCGGCGAACTCGACGCGGAGCTCGTCGGCGGAGGTCGCGTTGTCCACGATGTCGTCGTACCGGTGCACGCAGTCCTGCTTGAACATCCGGACGGCCGCGGTGATGAGGTCGATCTTGTCGGTGAAGTAGTAGTGCAAGACCCCGTGCGAGAACTCGGAGTGGTCGGCGATGTCCCGGAGCGAGGTGCGGGCGTAGCCGAGCTCGGCGAGGGTCTGCAGAGCAGAGGACGCGAGCTGGTCGCGGCGGTGGGCGAAGCGGCGGCGCTGCACGCGCGACACCCGCTCGCGACTCCCGGCGATCACCTGGGTCATCAGGACCACACCCTCGCTCGCTGACCGTGGCCGGATCGCCACGATCAGCGTCGATCGTACCGGTGGTGCACTGCTGCGAGCCAGGTCCGGAGTACCGGAACGCCTTCGGGTGACGACATCATCACAGCAGGTCACAGGCTGTTTGTCCGGTTGGCGACCCGATGCCCGGTTCGGGCTACCCGATGGTCGTGAGCCCGGCCGCGGCCCCGGCCGCGCGGTACGCCTCCGCCAACGACCTGACCGTGTCGTGGGCGTTGAGACCGCTCGGGTTCGGCACCACCCACAGCCGCGCGCCGGCCAGGTCCTCCGGCTGCTCACCGGTCCGGGCCTTCGGCCGGCCGAACGCCGTCCGGTAGGCCGTGATGCCGGCGACCGCGACCACCGCCGGACGCCACCGGGCGACGAACTCCTCCAGACGTACCCGGCCGGCCCGCAGTTCGTCGCGGGTCAGTTCGTCGGCGCGCGCGGTGGCCCGCGGCGCCAGGTTGGTGATGCCGATGCCACGAGCGAGCACTTCCGCCCGCTGCGGATCGGTCATCCCGGCGGCCGGGTCGATCGGGTGCTCCAGCAGGCCGGCGGCCAGCAGCGCCGGGTAGAAGCGGTTGCCGGGGTGCGCGAAGTGGGTCCGGGTGGCCGCGGTCCACAGGCCGGGGTTGATGCCGACGAACAGCAGGCGCACGCCCGGCCCGATCAGGTCCGGGACCTCCGCCCCGCGGTACGACTCCAGCTCGGCCCGGGTGAATCCCACCGCTGGATTCAAGCAGAGCAGGATCCAAGCCGAGCAGGATCCAAGCCGAGCAGGATTCAAGCAGAGCAGGATCCAAGCCGAGCACGATCCACCGGTCCCGTCCGGACGAACGGGACCGGCCGGATCGTGCCCTTCTGTTCAGACGGCCGAGTTCAGCCGGCCGAGTTCAGCCGGCCGGCTCGGGCGACCAGGTCCGGGCGACCAGGTCCGGGCGTCCGGTTCAGGCGACGGTGATCTCGCCCATCTCGCCCCACTCGGAGCCCTCGACCTTGCGGGAGACGATGAGCGGGGTCGACACCAGGGCCGGCGGGATCGTCTGCTGGGTCGCGACCTTGAAGTGCTCGCTGTTCACGTGCGCACCGGCGGCGTCGTCGTCGGCGAAGGCCTCGACGAGCACGAAGGTGTCCGGGTCCTCGATGCTGCGCGACCACTCGAACCAGAGGTTGCCCGGCTCGGCGCGGGTGGCCTCGGTGAACGGGGTGACCAGCTCGACGAAACCGTCCACCTGCTCCGGCTTGACCTTGAACTTGACGACGATGAAGTACATCCGGGGACCTTTCGGGCTGTGCCGACCCGGCCGCTGCGGGTCACTATGGGAGGCGTGAGCGACGGTACCCGGAGCGGCCCGGTGGCGCGCGCGTTGCGCATCCTCGAGGTGGTCGCCGAACGCGGTGGTGCCACCGCACGCGAGATCGCCGATGCGACAGGGCTTCCGCTGCCCACGGTGTACCGGCTGGCCGCCGAGCTGGCCGACGCGGACTACCTCGTGCACATCCGCAGCGAGAGCCGCTACGAGCTCGGCCACCAGGTGCACGCCCTCGGGTTGTCGCTGCACCGCCGGCTGGGTCTGTCCCGCGGGGTGACCAGGGAGATCTCGCTGCTGCACGAGTCCACCGGCTTCGCCGCCTATCTCGCGATCCTGCGCGGGTCGACGCTGGTCATCGTGCACGTGGTCGACTCCCCCGACTGCCCGCGACTGCACCCGATGCGGTTCGGCTTCCACGAGGCCCCGCACGCCACCGCCTTCGGGAAGATCCAGCTCGCCGAGATGGAGGTGGCCGCGCGCCGCGAGTTCGTGGACCGGCAGGACCTGCGCGCCTTCACCGCGAACACGCTGACCGAGCACGCCCCGCTGGCCCGCGAACTGGCCGTCGTCGGCCGCGACGGCATCGCCTGGGAGCACGAGGAGTTCCTCGCCGGGTGGGCCTGCGCGGCGGTACCCGTTCGGGCGGCGGACATCTCGCTGGTCGGCGCGATCGCGGTGTCGGCCCAGGCGCACCGTTTCCCGAGTGCTGCACCGGCGACGGACCGGCTGGTGGCCCGGCTGCGGCAGGTGGCCTCCCGGGTCGGCGCACAACTGCGCGGGACGCTGAACTAGAAACCGGCCCGCGTTCTCACTCGATGAGAAAGCACCCTGGCCGGACTCCCGACCTCCCCCTACCGTGTGATCCAGGCCTCACACACCGATGTGCGGGGCAGGAGGAGGAAGTCGATGTCCGCACCTCAGGAGCCCGTCGAACTGCAACGGGACACGGCCGACACGGACGGTTCCGACGGGGCGCTCCCGCCGGACCGCATCACCCAGCTGGTCCGGCTGCTGCGGGTGGCCTACCCGCACCCGACCTTCCCGGACGCCCCCTACGAACGGACGGCGAAGGCCGTCCAGGACGCCGATGCCGAGAACCTGCTCACCGCAGGGCTCGCCGACCTGGACGAGGCGGCCGGCGGCGACTTCGGTGCGCTGTCCGACGCCGAGGCGACCGCCGCCCTGGAGCGGATCCAGGACAGCGCCTTCTTCAAGCTGGTGCACTCCACCACCGTCGTCGCGCTCTACGACGACCACGAGGTGTGGGACCTGCTGGGCTACGAGGGCGCGTCCTACGACAAGGGCGGCTACCTGCACCGCGGCTTCGACGACCTGGACTGGCTGCCGGCGCCGCGCATCGCGGAGTACACCGCGGAACCGCGGGTGGAGATCGGCAGCGCTGCCAACGGAAAGGCGTTCTGAGATGGCGACCATCGCGCACGACGACCCGGCGGTCGTCATCATCGGATCCGGTGCCGGCGGCGGCACCCTGGCCCACGAGCTGACCACCCGCGGGGTGAAGTGCGTCGTGCTGGAGGCCGGCCCGCACCTGACCGGGGACGACTACGAGAACGACGAGTGGCGGGCCTTCGGCCAGATGGCCTGGCTGGACATGCGCACCACCAGCGGCTCCTGGCGGGTGGCGAAGGACTTCCCGAACCTGCCGGCCTGGATCGTCAAGGCCGTCGGGGGCTCGACGACCCACTGGTCCGGCGCCACCCCGCGGTTCATGCGGCACGAGTTCGCCGCCCGCACCACCTACGGCGGCCTGGACGGGGCCTCGCTGCTGGACTGGCCGATCACCCTCGACGAGATGGCCCCCTGGTACGACAAGGCCGAGATCGCGATGGGCTCGACCCACCGGCACGGCCGTCCCCCGCTGCCGGCGAACAACAACTACATGGTGTTCGCCAACGGGGCCGAGAAGGCCGGCTACCGCTACTACGCGACCGGCCCGTACGCGACGAACGCCGAGCCCTACGACGGGCGCCCGGCCTCGGTGCAGGACGGCTTCAACTTCCAGGGCGACAAGAGCGGCGCCAAGTGGTCGACGCTGGTGCGGGAGATCCCGCGGGCGCTGGCCACCGGGAACCTGGACCTGCGGCCGGAGTGCCAGGCGGTGCGGATCACCCACGACAGCGCCGGGAAGGTCGACGCCGTCGAGTACCTCGACGCCGCAGGCGGTCTGCACAAGCAGGCGGCGCGGGTGGTCTGTGTGGCCGGCAACTCGATCGAGTCGCCGCGGTTGCTGCTGATGAGCGCCAGCTCGCTGCACCCGGACGGGCTGGCCAACTCGTCCGGCCAGGTCGGGCGGAACTACATGCGGCACATGACCGGCTCGGCGTACGCGCAGTTCGAGAAGCCGGTCCGGATGTACCGCGGCGAGACCATGGCCGGGATCGTCGCCGACGAGGCGCGGCACGACACCGACCGCGGCTTCGCCGGCGGCTACTACATGGAGACGCTGTCGCTCGGCCCGGCCTTCCTGGCCAGCTTCGTCGAGCCCGGCGAGTGGGGTCGCAGCTTCACCGAGAAGATGGAGGCCTACCAGCGCACCGCCGGCATGTGGCTGGTCGGCGAGGACATGCCGCAGCAGTCGAACCGGATCACCCTCAACACCGAGGTGACGGACCAGCACGGCCTGCCGGTCCCGGACGTCCATTTCGACGACCATCCCAACGACGTGGCGATGCGCACCCACGCCTACGCCGCGGCCGATGCGATCTACGAGTCGGTCGGGGCGCTGAAGGTGCACCACACGCCGCCGTATCCGTCGACGCACAATCTCGGCACCTGCCGGATGAGTGCCGATCCGGCGGACGGCGTGGTCGACCGCTGGGGCAGGGCGCACGACGTGCCGAACCTGTTCGTCAGCGACGGATCGGTAATGACCACGGGCGCCGCCGCCAACCCGACGCTCACCATCGTCGCCCTGGCCATGCGTCAGGCCGATCATTTGCTGGACGAGATGAGCGCCGGAAGGCTCTGACTCGTCCGGCTTCTCCGCCGGGAGCCGCCTTCGCGATCACTCCCGGTGACCGGAGCACCGGACGTGGGCACGGACGACTGAACCGTGCCCACGTCCGGGTTGTTCGGCCCTCCCGGCAATGGTGCTGCCCGCCCCGACCGGCCTACCGTTCACTCCGTGCGACCACTCGGTCGCGTCGGGTGAGACTGAACAGTGGGGAACGCGGAGATGACGCAGGCCGAAGCAGCACCGTCCGGGCAGGTTCCCGTACCAGGGCCGACCCCACCGACACCGCCCACGTCCGTCGCACCCACCGGTGGCCGCCGGATCCTGAAGCTGTTGGTGGACAACCCGATCGCCGGTTTCGTGCCGTGGATCGTGCACTCGATGCTGAGCGGCGAGAACCGGGTCATGCTCGCCGCCTGGATCGCCCTCGGCCTGTCGGTGCTGCTGTTCGTCAGCGCCCGGGTCATGGGCACCCGGACGAAGATCCTCGAGGTCGTCGACCTGGTCAGCTTCGGCGGCTTCGTGGCCTTCGCACTGCTCGCCTCGGCGCCGGCGCTGACCTGGATGGAGACCTGGTTCGGCGAGCTCTCCAACGCCCTGCTGGTGCTGGTGGTCGTCGTCTCGATGCTGCTGCGGGTGCCGTTCACCGTGCAGTACGCCCGCGAGCAGGTCGACGAGTCCCTGTGGCACGCACCGGCTTTCATGCGGATCAACTACGTGATCACCGGCGTCTGGGGACTGGCGTTCCTGGTCTCCGCCGTCTCCGGGTACATCGGCGACGCCGTCCTGCACAACTCGAACAACCTGTGGACCGGGTGGGTCATCCAGATCTTCGCCTCGCTCACCGCCGCGCACTTCACCATCTGGTACCCGAAGTACGCCCGGGCCATCGGCCGCGCGAAGCTGGGGATCCCCACCGACCCGCCGCCGCCGCCGGCGATGCTGCTGCTGGACCTGGCGACCTATCTGCTGGTCATCGGCATCATCATGCTGGTCTTCACGGCCGACCCGGTGTGGATCGGCGTCGCCCTGGTGGTCGTCGGTGCGGCCGCGATGTCGCAGCAGCGCAAGGTCGAGAAGGCCTGGAAGGCACAGTGCACCGGGATCGACGCGGACTGACCGCCTGATCCACCGGTCGCCCGATCACGGCACCGGCGTCACCCGGTCTCAGGACGCGGTGACGCCGGTGCCGCGGGTGCCGGTGATGGAGCAGGCGACACCGGTGCCGTGCATGTCGCAGTAGCCGCCGGGGTTCTTCTCCAGGTACTGCTGGTGGTAGTCCTCGGCGTAGAAGAACTCGGCGGTGGAGCCGAGAGGCCGGATCTCCGTGGTGATCTCGCCCTTGCCCGCGGACAGCAGCGCACCCTGGTAGACCTCCATCGAGGCGACCGCGGCGTCGAACTGTGCCTGCGTGGTGGTGTAGATCGCCGACCGGTACTGGGTGCCGACGTCGTTCCACTGCCGCATCCCCTGGGTCGGGTCGTGGTTCTCCCAGAACGCCGCCAGCAGCTGGTCGTAGGTGATCACCGCCGGGTCGTGCACCACCAGCACCACCTCGGTGTGCCCGGTGCCGCCGCTGCACACCTCCTGGTACGTCGGGTTCGGCGTGCTGCCGCCCGCGTAGCCGGCGGCGGTCGTCCACACCCCGGGCATCCGCCAGAACAGTCGCTCGATGCCCCAGAAGCACCCCATGCCGAACACCGCCACCTCCGAGCCCTCCGGGAACGGCGGCGTCATCGGGTGGTGCAGCACGATGTTCTCCGGTGCCACCGCCATCGGATCCTCCCGGCCGGGCAGCGCCTGCTGCGGTGCGGGGATCGTGGGCGTCGAACGGCCGAAGAGACTCATGCCTCCACCATAGGAGCGATCCGCTCCCCCTCGTCCGTCGTTCCCCGGGCTCGTCCGGGACACACATGGGCTTCACACGGCGGGAGCAGCAGGGACCGGGAGCCGGGGCGTTCCAACCGGCACGCCGGAACCACCGCCCGCCGACGCTTTCCCGTGGGCACAAGCGGGAAGTGGGTCGGGCGGGGCCACAGAGCGCACATGGACCTCACACGGACGGGCACCCACCCCTGCTGTGCAGGGTGCCGAACCACCGCCGCAGAATGTATGCCGCACGCCGTACACAGGAGCAGAAGATGGCCATCCTTTCCCCGTCCCGACCGCGGGTGATCCCGCGTCCGTCCGCCGGTGTCTGGCCCGGACTCTTCGACCGGCGCCGCGCCCCGATCCACGCCGGCATCGCCCGCGCGCTGTTCCGCACCGCGGTGCGGAAGCTGCCGATCACCGTGTCGCTGCCGGACGGCACCCGCTGGGGATCCGGCGGGCCGGAGCTGCAGATCCGGGACGACGCGTTCTTCTCGCGGCTGGGCCGGGACGGGCTCATCGGCTTCGGCGAGGCCTACATGACCGGTGAGCTGACCACCGGCGGCTGGCTGCCCGGCCACGACCTGCTCGACGTCGAGCGGATCAACGCCGCGACCGACGAACTGGCGGCCGCGCTGACCGTGATGGCCAAGCGGATGAGCATCCTGATCCCGCAGCCGGTGCAGAAGCTGCGCAAGCTCTGGCAGGCCCGCCCGCCGAAGGACGAGGAGAACACCCCGGACGGGGCGAAGGAGAACATCCACCGCCACTACGACCTGTCCAACGAGTTGTTCGAGCTGTTCCTGGACCCGACGATGACCTACTCGTCGGCCTGGTACGTGCCCGGTGACGACCACGCCCGCGACCTGGAGAAGGCCCAGCTGCGCAAGATCGACGGCGTGCTGGACCTGGCCAAGGTGGCGCCGGGCATGCGGATCCTGGAGATCGGGTCCGGCTGGGGGGCGTTGGCCATGCGGGCGGTCGCGGAGCGCGACGTGCACGTCACCACGCTGACCCTGTCGGAGGAGCAGAAGGCGCTGGCCGAGCAGCGGATCGCCGCGGCCGGCATGTCCGACCGGATCGAGGTCCGGCTGGAGGACTACCGGGTGCACGCGGCCTCCCGGCCGCAGGCCTACGACGCGGTGGTCAGCGTGGAGATGATCGAGGCGGTCGGCGAGCAGTACTGGCCGGACTACTTCGGCGCCATCGACCGGATGCTCACCCCGCGGGGCTGGCTCGGGCTGCAGGCCATCACCATCGACCACGAGCGACTGCTGGCCACCCGGAACAGCTACACCTGGGTGCACAAGTACGTGTTCCCGGGCGGCATCCTGCCCTCGCTGCCGGCGATCGACCACGTCCTGGAGCAGCACACCGACCTGCGGATGCTGGAGACCCGGCGCCTGGGCCGGTCCTACGACCCGACGCTGGAGCAGTGGCGGCACCGGTTCAACGCGAATCTGCCACTGGTCCGCACCGAGGGATTCGACGAGACCTTCATCCGGATGTGGAACTTCTACCTGGCCTACTCAGAGGCCGGTTTCGCCTCCGGCTACCTCGACGACTGGCAGCTGGGCATCGGTCGCGGCTGATCCGGCCGGGTCACCTGGCCGGACGGTGGGCCGGCCGACGCCGACCACGGTCCAGCCGGCCCCGACGGCCGCAGCGGTGTCCAGCAGGTTCCGGGCATCGACGATGACGTCGCCGGCGGACACCGCGCGGGCCACCTCCAGGTCGACCTCGGCGAACTGCGGCCACTCGGTGAGCACCACCAGCACCTCGGCACCCTCGGCCGCCTCGATCGGGTCCGCGACCACCCGCACCGTCGGCTGGCCGGGCTTGATCGGCAGGTCCCGGTGCACGGCCGGGTCGTGGCCGACCAGCTCGGCGCCGGACTCGGCCAGCCGGGCGGCGACCTCGAGGGCCGGCGAGTCGCGCAGGTCGTCGGTGCCGGCCTTGAAGGTCAGCCCCCAGAGCGCGATCCGCTTGCCGGCGACGCTGCCCCCGGCGGCCTGCCGCACCATCTCGGCGACCCGGTCCTGCGCCTGGTCGTTGGACAGCGTGGTGGCGTCCAGCAGCGGGAACGGCACGCCGTGGTCCAGCGCGATCGCGGCCAGCGCCTTGGTGTCCTTCGGGAAGCAGGAGCCGCCCCAGCCCGGACCGGCCTTGAGGAACTTCGAACCGATCCGCTCGTCCATGCCCATGCCGTAGGTGATCTCGCCGACGTCCGCGCCGACCTCCTCGGCCAGCGCCGCGACCGAGTTGACGAAGGACAGCTTCATCGCCAGGAACGCGTTCGCCGCGTACTTGATCAGCTCGGCGGACTCGGCGGAGGTCACCACCTGCGGGCAGGACAGGCCGTCGTACAGCCCCGCCACGGCTTCCGCCGCGGCCCGCGAGTCCGACCCGACGACCACCCGGTCCGGGTTCATGAAGTTACGGACGGCGGTGCCCTCCTGCAGGAACTCCGGATTGGAGACCACCGCGACGTCCGGCCGCTGCACGGTCGCGGTGATCTGCTGGGCGGTGCCCACCGGCACGGTCGACTTGGTGATCAGCACCGCGTCCCGCTCCAGGAACGGCCCGATCTCGGCCACCACCGCGTGCACGATCCGCAGGTCGGCCCGGCCGTCGCCGCCGTCCGGCGTGGGCAGGCAGAGGAACACGAAGTCGGCGCCGCTGATCGCGGCGACGGCGCCGTGCACGAACCGCAACCGGCCGCTCGCCAGTCCCTCGGCGACCAGTTCCGGCAGGCCGTCCTCGAGGATCGGCACCTCGCCGCGGGAGAGCAGCTCGACCTTGGCCGCGTCCACGTCACCGCAGACCACCTCGTGGCCGAGGCGGGCCAGGCACGCTCCCGTCGTCAGTCCCACGTACCCACTGCCGATCACCGCGACCCGGCCCTGTCCCATACGTTCTCCTGCTCCGCCCGTCGGCCCCCGGAAGTCAGGATCGTACGCTGCGGGTATGGACCACAGAACTCTCCGCAGGCTCGGCTCCTCGGGCCTGGCCGTGTCCACCGCCGGGCTCGGCTGCAACAACTTCGGCCGGGCGAACACCGTCACCGCCGACCTCGCGGGCACCCGCGCCGTGGTGGACGCGGCCATCGACGCCGGCATCAACCTGTTCGACGTCGCGGACATCTACGGGGCCGAGCCGGGGCTGTCCGAGCGGCTGCTCGGCCAGGCGCTCGGGAAGCGCCGGGACGAGATCGTGCTGGCCACCAAGTTCGGCATGGACATGAAGGGCGCGAACGGCCCCGACGACCTGGCCCGCGGCAGCCGCCGCTACGTCCGGATCGCGGTGGAGGCCTCGCTGCGCCGGCTGGGCACCGACCACATCGACCTCTACCAGCTGCACCAGCCGGACCCGCTGACCCCGATCGAGGAGACGCTGGCCGCCCTGGACGAACTGGTGCTCGCCGGCAAGGTCTGCTACATCGGCCACTCCAACTTGTCCGGCTGGCAGCTCACCGAGGCGCACTGGGTGGCCCGGACGTCCGGCCGCACCCCGTTCCTGTCCGCGCAGAACGAGTACTCGCTGCTGAACCGGGATCTCGAGCGCGAGGTGCTGCCGGCCGCGGCGCACGTGGGTATCGGCATCCTGCCGTTCTTCCCGCTGGCCAACGGCCTGCTCACCGGCAAGTACACCCGCCACGACGCCCCGGACGGCTCGCGGCTGAAGGTGAACAAACCGCAGCTGCTGGAGTCCGCACCGTGGGACGTGCTGGAGGGGCTGCAGGCCTTCGCCGACGAGCGCGGGATCACCATGCTGGACGTCGCCTTCGGCTGGCTGCTGGCCCGGCCCGGCGTCTCCTCGGTGATCGCCGGGGCCACCACTCCGGAGCAGATCCGCGGCAACGTGGCCGCCGCCACCGGATGGCAGCCCACCGCAGCGGATCTCGACGAGATCGACCGGATCGCCCCCGCCCGCCGGTAGCGTTGTCGATCATGGACCGGCCGGCAGCACGGGACTCCCCGGAGCAGGACGGGATCCGCGCTGCGGTCCTCGGCCTGTCCCGCCGGACCCGGGCGGTCGCCACCGCCGACGAGTCGGACGTGGTCGATGCCCGGGTGGCGCTGGACACCGTGCTGCACGGCGGCCGCGGCACCGGCCGGGCGCCGGGCATCGAGGCGGTCACCGACCTGGCCGACCTGCGGCAGCGGCTGCTCCGGCTGGGTACCACCACCCGCCGCGAACTGGTCAGCGTGCACGCCGGTGCCGTCCCCGCCGAGCAGGTGCTGCGCGGCTCGATGGAGGCGGACACCGACCTGCTGCGGCGCGGGGTCGACCTGCGCATCGTCTTCCCGGTGGCCTTCCTGCAGGCCGGCCACCTCCGCGGGTACGTGGACGAGATGACCGCCGCCGGCGCCCGGATCAGCTTCGCCGACGCACTGCCGCACCGGTTGATCGTGGCCGACGGCGCCCGCGCGGTGGTGCCGATCGACAGCCGGGACCTGACCGCCGGGGCGATGCTGGTGGACGAGCCGCTGCTGGCCCGCGGCCTGCGGCACCTGTCCGTGTCGTTGTTCCGCCGCGGCCGCGAGGCCGCCGCGATCCCGGACGGCGAGGCGGACGGACTGCCGTCGGAGATGGACCTGCAGGTGATCCGGATGCTCAGCTCCGGGGTGACCGACGAGGTCGCGGCGCGCCGGCTGTCGGTCAGCGAGCGCACCTTCCGACGGCACGTCAGCGCCCTGCTCACCGGCCTGGGTGCCACCAGCCGGTTCCAGGCCGGTGTGAAGGCGGTGGAACGTGGCTGGATCTGACCGCAGGTCCGCGGGCGGGGAGAAGGTGGACACCGAGCAACTGCACGAACTGCGGCTGCAACGCTGGTGGCTGGACCGCGAGCCGCTGCGCACCCAGCCGCAGGCCGTCGCCTTCCTGGCCGACGTGCACTTCGCGCAGCTGTTCGGCACGGACGCCACCTTCCCGTGCCTGCGCGAGGTGTCCCGCGACGACGAGGTGGAGCGCGGGAAGTCCGGCTGGGGCGAGGATCTCGACCGGATGTGGGGCTGGAAGGACGACCTGCCGCTGACCGGCGACGGTTGGTACGGCCACCTGGTCGGCGGCCGGCTGTCCCTGGTGTCACCGCACCTGCTGGGCCTGCTCTACGACCACGCCGGGGACGAGGACGACGCGGACTCCGCGGTCGGCCTCAGCGAGACCTCCCGGCGGCTCGCCGATTTCCTCCGGCGGAACGGGCCGACGTCGACACCGGTGCTGCGGGAACAGGTCTGCCACTCGGCCGCCGATCTGGCCAAGGCCCGCAAGGAGCTCGGCCGGGCCCTGCTGATCACCCACTACGGCGTCGACGACAGCCGGGCAGGTTGGCCCAGCAGCGTGCTGGAGCTGACCGCGCGGGCCTTCCCCGGGCTCGGCGGCCGGCCCCGACCCGAGCGGGACAGGGCCGCGGCCGCGATCTTCCTGGACACCATGGTCGACTGCCGGCCGCGCGAGCTGGCCTCCGGGTTCTCCTGGCCGATCGACCGGGCCCGGGCGGCGCTGGACGCGCTGCGGGTCAGTCCGGCTCCGGCACGGCCTCGAGCAGCGCGGACCGCGCGCCGGCGGTGATCCGCTCCACCCGGAACCCGCTGCGGGACAGCAGCTCCCGCCACTGCCGCTCGGTCCGTTCGCGGCCGCCGAGCAGGACCAGCATGTGCAGGTCCAGCAGCCGGGCCGGGTGCGGCCGGGTGTCGTCCGGCACCACCTGCTCCAGCACCAGCAGACGGGCGGCCGGCGAGCCGGTGCGCAGCATCGCCTCGCGCACCCGGCGCAGGATGCGCACGGCGTCGACATCCGGCCAGTCGTGCAGGATCTGGGCCAGCACGTAGGTGTCGCCGCCGACCGGCACCCCGTCGAAGAAGCTGCCGCCCACCCGGGTGGTCCGCTCGCCGACCGGGGCCGCGGCGGTGACCTCGGGCAGGTCGAACCCGATGCCGGCCAGGTGCGGCTGCGCGGTGAGCAGCGTGTGCAGCAGCACCCCGTCCCCGGCCCCGACGTCGACCACGGTGCGGGTGGCCGACCAGTCGAGCGCCAGCAGCGGGAGCAGCCGCATCTCCACCAGCCCGGCCTGGGCGGCGTGGAACCGGGTCGCGTCGTCGGGATGCCCGGCCAGCCAGTCGAAGTACGGCTGGCCGTAGACCTGGTCGAAGGCGGCACCGCCGGTGCGCAGCGCGTGCCCGGCCCCGGACCAGCAGGTGTACGCCTCGTGGTCCATCAGCGCGCACAGGTGCTTGAGCGACCCCGGGGTGTCCGAGCACAGCAACCGGCCACGACCGGTCAGCTCGACCCGGTCCGGCGCGACACCGGTGAGCAGGCCCTCGCTCTCCAGCAGGCCGAGCATGCGGCGCAGCGCATCGGCGTCCACCCCGGCCGCCGTCGCCAGGTCCGGCACCGAGCGCGGGCCGTCGTGCAGCAGGTCCGGGATCCCGGCCTCGGTGATCGCCATGATGCTGCGGGACACGATGTAGCCCATGATCTGTCGGCGCAGCGCGGCGTACTCGCCGTCCAGGTGCTCGGTCAGTTCGTCGGCCAGCAGCGCGGTCATACCGGGCACCCCGCCCCCGCGGTGCGGCCGGTCTGCGGGAACAGTGGCTGCACCGCCTTCTGCTCCAGGTAGTCGGCACCCTCGGTGCCGCCGGTGCCGCGCACCCGGCCGATCACCTTCAGCGCGATCCCCCAGTGCGTGCGTTTCATCGACACCCAGGCCCGGCCGAGATCCTCAGCTGCGGAACATATCCCGGTGTTCGTATGGTCCCGCAGCGGTGCGGCCGGACCTGCGGCCAGCTGTTCCACCTCGGCGTAGGCCCGGGACTGGATGGCGCTCCGGCCGTCGGTGGCGCCGCGGATCACCGCGAACGCGTCCTTGGAGATGGTGGTGACCACCCGGTACAGGGCCTTGGTCGCGTCGAGCCGTGCCGTGGCGTCCTGCAAGGCCGCCATCGCGTCGCCGACCTCGCCCCGGCCGGCCGCGCCGCTCGCCGCCCGCAGCCGCCCCGCCACCTGGCGGTAGACACACTCGAAGGCCTGGATGGTGCGGACGAACATGATCTCGTCGTGCACCGTCGTGGTCGGCAGCAGACTCAGGTCGACGGCGAACCGTACGGAGGACGGGCAGGCCACCAGCACCTCGGCGGCGGCCCGCCGTCCGGTGGCGGCGAGGTCCGGCAGCGCACTGCCCGAGATCCCCTCCGGCAGCACCCGGGAGGCCGGGGCGAACCCGGCCGCGGCCTGCAGCGCGTGCACCACGGCGCGCACCCGGGCGCCACGGGCGGGGCTGTCGCCGGCGGTCTCCCAGTGCCGGATCTCGGTGCGGCACAGGTCCGCCAGCAGGGCCACCACCAGGGTGTCGGTGACGGCGCAGGTCCGCTCGGATCCGGCCGGCTCCACCCCCGGCAGGTCCTCGAACAACGCGGATCCGAGATAGGAGTCGTAGCCGCCGATCCCGGCGTCCAGGGTCATCGGCAGCCATTGGGCCAGCGGCCAGCCGGAGGCGGCCGCACCGGCCTCGGCCGACCGGCAGATGGTGACGTCGGCCTGGTTGCGGCCGACCGCGCGGTAGTGGTCGAGCACCTCGTCGTAGGGGAAGCCGGTGCCGGGCCGCCAACCGTGCACGGCCGTCCGGGCCCGCTCCCGGGAGCGCGGGCAGCCGCTCGCCCAGCGGTGGTGGTCGACGGCCGGCCCGGTGGGCTCGAGCCGTTCGAGGGGTTGCGCCATGGTGATCACCTCTCTCGTGGTGGGCCCGCGGTCAGCGGGCGGCGGCCAGCACCGGCGCCTCGACCGGCCGGATCGCGTGGCGGGGGCGTGCGGTGCCGCGGTGCACGGTGCTGGTGCGGTGGTCGCACCGGCCGAGCGCGGCCAGCAGCTCGTCGAGAATCAGTTCCGGGCGGCAGGTCTCACCGCAGGTGAAGGCGTCCAGGAAGAGCGCGTTGCTCTCCGGGTAGGTGTGCACCGAGACGTGCGACTCGCTGAGCAGGTAGATCGCGGTCATCCCGGCCGGTTCGAACTCCTTGACCTGCATGCCGCACAGGGTGGCGCCGGAGGTGCGGATCCCACGGGCGATGGCACCCAGGATCAGGTCGTGGTCGGCGACCACGTCGTCCGGGATCCCGCTGATGTCGCTGAGCACGTGTGTACCGCCGAAGGCGAACAGTCCCATGATGGCTTCTCTCCCGTGTGTGTGTGGTCGTCTGTGGGGTCGTGCGGGTGGGGTCGTGTGAGGGGTCAGACCCAGGTGGTGATGCGGTCGGCGAGGGCGGTGCAGGAACGCAGGTTCTCCCGGACGGTCGCGGCGGTGGGGCCGTCGACGACGAAACCGAGCAGTTCGTCGGTACTGGCGGTGGCGCCGCGGAAGTCGCGTGGCACCTCGGTCCGGATGCAGAAGTCGCGGACGTATCCGGGCAGGTCCGGGGTGTCGATGGCGGTGAGGGTGCCGATCCGCGGTGGCACCAGCAGGAACCCGACGCTGCCGGCCGCGGGCACGGTCGGGATGTCCGCGGGCAGACCGGCCTGGAGCCGGTACCAGACCTGCACCGGGTTGACCCCCAGTCGGTAGGTCAGCGACTCCATGATGTGACCGCCGCCGAGCCGGCAGGCGATCTCGCAGAACACCAGGGATCCGTCCGGGCGCCGGAACACCTCGAGGTGGAACGGCCCGGCATCGGTGGCCGGCAGCGCGCCGACCACCGCGTGGGCGAAGTCCACCAGCTGCCGGCACACCGGGTCGGCGGCATCCAGCTGGACACTGCCGAGCGGCGTGCTGTCCTGGAACGACAGGCAGGTGCCCAGGTATTCCGACGGCAGCGCCAGCACCACCTCGCCACCGCACATGAAACCGTCGACGTGGTGCAGGGTCCCGTCGACGAACTGCTCGACCAGGGTGTCGTCCGGGTCGCGGCCGGCGGTCTCGGCGAGCAGGTGGCCGATCCCGGTGACCACCTCGATCCCGCGCGAGCCGTAGCTGCGTCGCGGCTTGACCACCCACGGTCCGGGCACCCGGGAGGCGAAGTCCCGCAGGTGATCCGGGTCGATGTCCCCGGTGTGCCGTGGTACCTCGACCGCCCGGCCTGCCGCCGCCTTCATCACCAGTTTGTCGATGAAGGCGGTGGCCGCGACGGTGTGCATCCCGGGCAGGCCGAACTCCTCCCGCACCGCGGCGACCCGCAGCACGTCGTCCTCGGTGCCGGAGACGATCCGCGACACCCCGCCGTCCCGGCACAGCCTTCGCAGCACCTCGACCGTCTCGTTCGATCCGTAGTCGGCGACGGCGATCACCTCACCCATGGCCCCGCGGTAGCCGTCCGCCGCTTCCGCGGAGGTGACGAGCACGACGTCGTCGGCGATCTCGGTCAACCAGCTGCCGAGCGGGGTGACGGCGGCCGGGATCCGGTGCGCGATCACCACGCGCTCACGCCGGGACACCGGACACCTCCTCCACCCGGTCAGCCGCAGGGTCGCCGGCACCGCGATCCGCGCCGCCCGGTTCCTGTTCGGGTGCCTGCCGGCGGAGCAGCAGGAACGGCACCGCGACACCGATGGCCAGCGCCATCACCAGGTAGTAGACCGGCGGGACCCCGGTGCCGGTGGTGCCGATCAGCGCGCCACCGGCCAGTGGGCCGGCGAAGAACCCGACGTACCGGAGTTCGGCGAGACCGAAGTAGGCGCCCTTGTTCTCGGGGGTGGCCAGGTCGTGCACGGCCATGTCCGGCAGCGGCAGCAGCAGTCCCTCGCCGACGGTCCAGACCGCCACCCCGACGTACAGCCAGACCGGGGAGACGTCCATCAGCGCGAAGCAGCCGAAGGCCAGGGCGAAGGCCGCTGCGCCGGTGAACACGAGTGCCCGGTGGCCCAGCCGGGCGGACAGCTTGTCGGCGAGCGGCTGGAAACACAGTGCCAGCACCGCATTCGCGATGAGCAGGCCGGCGAACAGCGATGCCGTCCGGTCGCCGAAGGTGCTCTGCATGGCGAGCGGCACCATGGACTCCAGCTGGGAGAACACGAAGAACACCACGGCACCGGCCGCCACCGCGGCGAGCAGCCGGCGGTCGGTCACCGCCCGCCGCAGGGCACCGCCGCCGGGCAGCCCGGCGGCCGGGTCCCGGGTGAGCGTGTCCGGGAAGTCACCCCGTGAGGTGGCCATCAGTACCAGGTAGCCGGCGAAGAAGGCGGCCGGCACCAGGAAGAACGCCGCCGGGCCGACGTGGTAGAGCGCGGCACCGATCAGCGGCCCGGCGATCGCCCCGACACACAGGATCATGTACCGCAGCCGGAACACCCGGGCGTCCCCGGAGACCGTGGACATCAGGTTCTTGGTGGCCGGTTCGACCAGCAGCCGGGCCACCCCGAGCAGGGCGAAGAGCGTGATCAGCAGCCAGGTCTCGCGGGCCACGGCGAAGGCCCCGAAGGTCAGCACGTTGAGCACCAGGCCCAGCTGCAGGG
Source organism: Nakamurella alba (assembly GCF_009707545.1). Classification (NCBI taxonomy): domain Bacteria; kingdom Bacillati; phylum Actinomycetota; class Actinomycetes; order Nakamurellales; family Nakamurellaceae; genus Nakamurella; species Nakamurella alba. The sequence goes on from NZ_WLYK01000006.1 coordinate 435,633, forward strand.
TGCGCAGGGCGCCGATCCGGTCGGCCAGCAGGCCGCCGAACACCCCGCCGATGGCGCCGATCAGCGAGACGCTGCCGACGACCGCGCCGATGGCCGCCGCGCCGAGATCGGTGACCGCCGCGAGGTACAGCGTGCCGAAGGGCATCACGGCGAAGAACGCGACCGAGCTGAGCAGCGCGCCGCCGGAGAGCAGACGGGCCGGCCGGGTGGCCGGCAGCAGCGACCGCAGCCCCGATTCCGGTGCCGTCATCACACGGCTCCCTGCAACACCCGGGCGGGCGGCCGGGCCGCGCTGCCGCATCCGGTCCCGCAGGCGGGTGCGCCGGCGGTGCCGCCACCGCCGATCGGCGTGAGCGGCAGCGTGCGCCGGTCGCCGTCGGTGATGCCCCGGGTGCGGTCCTTGAGCTCGACGAACTCGTCGAGGATCCGCTGGTCGTCCGCCGGGGACAGGTAGTACATCATGTCGACGTACCAGATCCAGCCGAGTTCGGTGACGCGGTACTCCTTCTCGTCCTCCTCGAGCAGTCCCTCGTCGACCAGTCGACCCAGCTTGTCGACCATCTCCGCCGGGATGTGCTCCCACGGGATCAGCGACTTCTCGACGAACCCGAAGTACGGCAGCCGCAGCACCAGCCCGCGGGCCCAGGGCAGGTCGTCGGCGACGCTCACGTTGATCCGGAAGTCGTCCTCCTCCAGCAGCCGCTTCGTGTAGCTGACCCGGTTCTCGTCGTTCATCACGGTGAACCGGTCGACCTGGGAGATCGCGCTGGAGCCGAAGCCGATCAGGTCGAGATCGTGGTAGGCCCAGCAGTACTCGTTGTAGATGTTGGTGTAGGCGCGGGAGATGAACTGCGGCTCGCGGACGTGCCCCTCCGGCAGCCGCAGGAAGCCGTGGCCGTTGTGCTGCTGCCAGCCGGAGGCGCGCAGGTACTGGTTGAGGTAGATGGTCATCGCCATCTTGTGCGTGAAGCTCAGCGGCTGCAGGCCTTTCGCCGCGTAGCCGTGGTGCAGCGGTGCCTGGGTGACGATGTTGGTGATCGGGTAGAGCTCCATCGTGCCGGTGCCGAGCGCCATCGCCTGCTCGATGTCCGAGGAGAACTGCTCGAAGCTCTGCCCGTGCATCCCGTAGATCATGTCCAGGCTGGTCCACTCGAAGTACCGGGAGAACATCTCGACCGCGGCGTAGGTCTGTTCCACCGAGGCGGTGATGTTGAACAGCCGGCGGTAGGTCGGGTCGAACGACTGGCAGCCGAAACGCACCTTGTTGACTCCGATGTCGCGCATCGCCGCGCACTTCTCCTCGGTGACGCTTTTCACCTCCACCTCGAAGCAGAACTCGCGCAGTTGGCTCATGTCGAAGTGGGTGTGGATCGCCTGGCCGATCCGGCGGATCTGGCCGGCCGTCAGGATGCTCGGGCTGCCGCCGCCGAAGAAGATCGCGGTGATCGGCAGTGCGGTGACCGATGCGTGCCGGGCCTTGATCGCAACCTCCTTGACCAGGGCCTGCACGTAGGCCTCGACCGCCTCGTCACCGGTGTGCCCGATGCCGCGGTTGAGCGTGCAGAAGGTGCAGATGGTGTCGCAGAACGGGATGTGGAAGTACAGCGAACGCCCACGGACGTAGGCGGTGTCGACCGAGGTGAACAGCTCGCCGTGGGTGACCGTGTCCAGGTCCTGGCCCTTCATCGGGTAGAGCCAGTTGTACAGCGGGAGCTGGCTGTCGAACTTCAGCAGGGACTTGCCGGGGACGAGGTTGATCATGAGATCTCCACCTTCAGGGTGCCGCGGACGCGGTCGAGGACGTCGGTGAGGGTGTGGCGGTCGGGGGCGGACAGCAGGACGGTGGCGACGACGCTGTCCAGCCCGGTGGTGAGCGGGACCTGTTGTCCCACCTCGTATCCGAGCAGGACCTGCGCCACTCCGGGGATCGCCAGCACGTCGTCGATCCCGTGTACGGCGGTGAGCAGGCCGGGGCGGTCGTCGTTGCCGATGCAGCAGACGGCCGGTCGGGCGTCGAAGGTGACGGGCCGGGTGAACGCCGCCAGCGCGCCACGGCCGGCGGTGCCGTCGGCGCACAGCGCCTGGATGGTCGCCTCGAACGGGCGGAGACCCGCGTGCGCGGCCCAGACGTCCGTCATGTGCGCGCCGGGCAGCCGGCTGGCCGTCTCGATCAGTACCGGACCCGCGGCGCCGAGCTTGATCTCGGTGTGGCTGGGCCCGGTGCGCACACCGAAGGCGTCGATCACCGTGCGTGCGAAGGCCCAGCCGGCCGCGGCGGCCGGGTCGTCCGGATCCAGCTGCACGACATCCCAGTAGGGCTGGTCGTAGTCGGCACCGTCGGGCCGGCGGTACTCCCAGACGTCGACCAGCTGGTGCACCCCGTCGACGGTGAAGACGTTGACCGCGAGCTCGCGGCCGCGGACGTACTCCTCGACCAGGTACCGCAGCACCGGGGCGCCGAACAGGTCGGTCCCGGTGAGGGCGGCCACCGCACGGTCGGCCGCGGCGGCGTCCGGCAGCAGGGTGACACCGGCCGATCCGGCCCCGGTCGGCGGCTTGAGGATCGCCGGGTAACCGAGAGCGTCGGCGGCGGAGCGGATCCCGGCCGCGTGGGTGACCTGGTGGCGGGGCACCCGGATGCCGGATCCGACGGCGCGGCGCCGCATCTCGGTCTTGTCGCGGCGGGCGCGTGCGGTGGCCGGCAGGTTCCCGGGCAACCCGAGCCGGGCCGCCAGCCGGTCGGCGAAATCGACCGAGGGCTCGGTGGCGGGCACCACCGCGACCACGTCGGACGGCAGGGAGCGGGCCGCCCGCGGGACGTCCCGGGTGTGCAGGTTGAGCACGGCACCGCGGGTGTACTCCGGATCGATCGCCCGCAGCACCTCCCGGGGCATCGTGTAGATCGCGACCACCCGGTACCCGCGCTCCCGGGCGGCCCGCTTGAACCCGGCACCGGTGTGCAGCGGGTCCACCAGCACCACCGTGCCGCGGTCGCGGCGCTGGGCCGGCACCGCGGTGCGGGTGCAGGCGACGGCGCGCGGACCTCGGGGCGGCACCGAGGTGCTGCCTGCTGTCGCCGCGCGGGCAGTTGTTGCATGGGCAGTTGCCCGGTCTGTCGTCGTGTCTGGACGTGTCATGTCGGTCGTCCTCCTCTCGGGGACCACCTGACCAGCGGCGTCCGGCGCCGGACAAGGTCGTCGCCGCAGGATGGCCGGTTCCGGACACGACCTGCCGGGAACGTTCCCGGAGCGGGGCCGAACCGGCTCTACTGGTCGTGCAGCACCGAGCACCACCCATCACCCACGGCCGATCGCCGGCCACCGATCACGCCGGGTTCCTCGGCACCGCCTGCCGCAGCCCCGGACCCTCCCCAACCCCGCAACCCCCGCCGTTCCCCCACCGCCGCTCCACTCCACGACGCGAAGGAAACGATCATGATGCGCACCATCCGCCGGCACCTGCAGCGCCTCGCCACCGCGGCCGTCACCCTCGGCGCCGCCGCCACGGTCGCCCTGTCCGCCGCACCCGCCGCCGCCGGCACCACCGCCGGCCCCGACCCCTACGCCCCGACCTGTGGCCTGTGTTGGATGTGACCAGCTGGATGTGACCGGCCGGAGGTGACCGGCTGGATCAGACCGGCCGGCGGAACTCCGCCGCGTGCCGGGCCACCCAGCCGGCGAAGGTCGCGGGCGGCCGCCCCAGCACCCGCCCGACGTCCGGCTGCACGGTGGTCTCGTCGGCCAGGCCGCCGCGGAAGATCCCGAAGAAGGCGTCCACGTACTCGGCCGGCATGTCCCGGCCCATCTCGGTCCGGGCCTGCTCGTCGTCCCAGCCCTCGAACCGCAGGGACCGGCCGATGCCCTCGCCGAGGATCCGTACCTGCTCGGCCGGGGTGAGCGCCGCCGGGCCGCTGAGCCGGTAGGTCCGGGCGGCGTGGACGGACGGATCCGCGAAGGCCGCCGCGGCCACCGCCCCGATGTCGTCGGGATCGACCACGGCCACCGGTATGTCGCCGAACTGGCCGCGCACCACGTCGCCGTCGCGCAGCTGCGGCAGCCAGCGCAGCGCGTTGGCCATGAACGAGTTGGGCCGCAGGATCGTCCACGGGTGCCCGGACGCCCGCACCGCCTCCTCGGAGCCCAGGTGGTAGCCGGCCACCGGGTTGGAGCGGGCGCGCTCCGGGTCCAGCGCGACGGAACTCGACGACAACAGCACCACCGGGGCGTCGGCCGGCAGTGAGTCCAGCAGGCCGGCCTCGGCCGGGTAGCCGCTCAGCAGGTAGGCACCGGTGGCGTCGCGCGCGGCGCTGCGCAGCCCGTCCGGATCGTTGACGTCAGCCACCACACCGCGCACGCCGGACGGCCACTCCTGCGCCCGCCGGCTCACCGCCAGCACCTCGATCCCCTGCGCGCGCAGGGCGCCGGTGACCGCGGCACCGGTGTTCCCGGTCGCGCCCATCACCAGCACGGGCATGTCGGCTACCGGGCGATCCCGCGGGACAGCTTGTCCACCGCGGCGGCGATCCGGCGCTGCCGGGTCTCCGCGGTCTTCGCACCCTCGACGGCCAGGGTGTGCACGCGCTTGCCGCTGAACGAGAGCCCGTCGAAGAACGCCTGCGCCGCCGGGTCCGCGGCGAGCGCGGCGGCCAGGTCCTCCGGGATCTCCAACTCGCGCGGCGCCTCGTCCAGCTCCACCGTCAGGTCGACCTCGTCACCGGCCTGCACGCCCGCGGCGGTCCGGTGCTCGGCGGACAACGGGATCATGAACGCGCCACCCATCGAGGCCACGCTGCTGCGGTAGCTGTAGCCGCCGTTGACGGTGACGACCACCTTGAAACGTTTGCCGGTCCCGAGCTCGGCCACCGAGGCCGGCGGGATCTCGAACCCGGTCGCCTTCTTCCCCTCGGCCTGCACGACGGCGGTGCGGATCTGCATGGCGGCACTCTATGACGCAGATGATCACCGGAGAAGGGCCCGGCGTGGCGCCGGTCACTCCGTCGGAGCAGTCGCCACGGCGCGTGACATGGCACTGTCGAATGGTGAGCGAGAACAGCCAGGTACCGGAGACCGACGAGGACGCCGCGATGGCCGCGCAGGCGGCGGCCATGGCGGAGGCGTTCATGCCGCTGCAGCGGGACGGTTTCGATCCGATCCCGGCGCTCGGGCAGACCCGGGAGACCCAGCCGGTGCGCAAGCTGCAGTTCCCGTTCGGCATCAGCGCGTGGCTGGTCACCGGCTACGCCGAGGCCCGGAAGGTGCTCGGCGACCCGGCCGCCTTCAGCAACGACTTCGCCCGGCTCACCGAGACCACCGGTGGTATCGCCTCCGCCGAACAGGACCCGGGCGGCCTCGGCTTCGCCGACCCGCCGTTCCACACCCGGATGCGCAAGGCACTGACGCCGGAGTTCACCATGCGCCGGCTGCAGCGGCTGGTGCCGCGGATCGAGGAGATCGTCGACCAACGGCTCGACGCCCTGCAGCAGGCCGGCCCGGGAGCCGACTTCGTCGAGCAGGTGGCGATGCCGGTGCCGTCGCTGGTCATCTGCGAGCTGCTGGACGTGCCGTTCCCGGACCGCGAGGACTTCGGCCGGCTGACCGGTTCCCGGTTCGACATCTTCGGCGGCGTCGGCACCGGCCTGGACGCGATCAGCGACTCGCTGGAGTACATGGGCGAACTGGTCGCGCAGCAGCGGGCGGACCCCGGCGAGGGCCTGCTCGGCATGCTGATCCGCGAGCACGGCGACGACCTCACGGACCGCGAGCTGGCCGGTCTGGCCGACGGGCTGCTGGTCGGCGGCCACGAGACCACCGCCAGCATGCTGGCGCTGGGCACCCTGGTGCTGATGCAGGCGGAACCGGAGGTGCGCGCCTCGCTGGACGACGAGGCGGCCACCCGGAAGATCGTCGAGGAGCTGCTGCGTTATCTGACCGTGGTGCAGATGGCGTTCCCGCGGTTCGCCAAGGAGGACATGGAGGTCGGCGGGGTGCCGATCGCCGCCGGCGAGATGCTGCTGGTCTCGCTCACCGCCAACGACCGCGACCCGGCGCTGGGACCGGACCTGGAGCGCTTCGTCGCCGACCGGGAACCGGTGTCGCACTTCGCCTTCGGCCACGGGATCCACCGCTGCGTGGGCGCCGAGCTGGCCCGGATGGAGCTGCGCATCGCCTACCCGAGGCTGTTCGCCCGCCTGCCCGACCTGCAGCCGGCGGTGCCGGCCGGCCAGATCGCCTTCCGCGACTACTCCGTGGTGCACGGCGTGGAGGCGCTGCCCGTCACCTGGTGACCCGGTTGTCCGGACGCGTCATCGGAATGTCACACAGCGTGCCGCTCCGGTGACGTGGGTAGCAGTATGTTCCCTCTCGCGCACGAGACACGTGCTGTCGCGAAGGGGGACCCATGACCGTCGACCGGGACGCGTACGACAACTCGGCGCTGGCCCACGAGGACGAGGGCTACCACAAGGGCCTCAAGCCCCGGCAGCTGCAGATGATCGCCATCGGCGGCGCGATCGGCACCGGCCTGTTCCTCGGCGCCGGCGGCCGGTTGGCCAGCGCCGGCCCGGGTCTGTTCATCATCTACGCGATCTGCGGCGTCTTCGTCTTCTTCATCCTGCGCGCGCTCGGCGAGCTGGTGCTGCACCGCCCGTCGTCGGGGTCGTTCGTCTCCTACGCCCGTGAGTTCCTCGGCGAGAAGGCCGCCTTCGTCGCCGGCTGGATGTACTTCCTGAACTGGGCGATGACCTCGATCGTCGACGTCACGGCGATCGCCACCTACATGCACTACTGGAACGCCTTCGGCGGGATCCCGCAGTGGTTGATCGCGCTCATCGCGCTGGCCATCGTGCTGGCGATGAACCTGATCTCGGTGAAGCTGTTCGGCGAGCTGGAGTTCTGGGCGGCGATGGTCAAGGTGATCGCGCTGGTCGCCTTCCTGGTGGTGGGCACCGTGTTCCTCGCCGGCCGCTTCGAGATCGACGGCGAACCAACCGGTTTCGGTATGCTCTCGGACAGCGGCGGGCTCTTCCCGACCGGCGCGTTGCCGCTGGTGCTGGTCACCTCCGGCGTGGTGTTCGCCTACGCGGCCGTCGAACTCGTCGGCACCGCCGCCGGGGAGACGGAGAACCCGGCCAAGATCATGCCGCGGGCCATCAACTCGGTGATCTTCCGGATCGCGATCTTCTACGTCGGGTCGCTGGTGCTGCTGGCCCTGCTGCTGCCCTACACCACCTACCAGGCGAGCGAGAGTCCCTTCGTCACGTTCTTCTCGCACATCGGGTTCGGCGGCGGCGGCACCCTGATGAACATCGTGGTGCTCACCGCCGCGCTGTCCTCGCTGAACGCCGGCCTGTACTCGACCGGCCGGATCCTGCGCTCGATGGCGATGAACGGCAGCGCACCGCGGTTCACCGGGAAGATGAGCCGGAACGGGGTGCCGTTCGGCGGCATCCTGCTGACCGGCTGCATCACCCTGCTCGGCGTCGGCCTGAACGCGCTCAATCCGGGCGAGGCGTTCGAGATCGTGCTCAACATGTCGGCTCTCGGCATCATCGCCTCCTGGGCCACCATCGTGGTGTGCCAGCTGCAGCTGTACCGCTGGTGGCAGAAGGGCATCCTGCACCGGCCGGCCTTCCGGATGCCCGGCGCGCCCTGGACCGGGTACGCGACGCTGGCCTTCCTGCTGCTGGTGCTGGTGCTGATGGGCTTCGACGCACCGATCGGCACCTGGACGGTGAGCACCCTGGTCGTGATCATCCCGGCGTTGATCGGCGGCTGGTACCTGGCCCGCAAACGGGTGATGGCGGTGGCGCAGGAGCGGATGGCGATCACCGGCGAGTATCCGGTCATCGCTGCCCGCCCGCTGGCCGACGAGGCGAGCGGAAAGCTGGACGAGCAGTGACAGGTCCCGGACGATACCTGTTGCGATGACGCCGTTCCGGGTACGGATCGAGGCCGCCGACGTCGACGACCTGCGGGACCGGTTGCGCCGGACCCGCTGGCCGGACGCCGAGACCGACCCGTCCCAGGGTGTGCCGCTCGCCGAACTGGTGGACCTCTGCGGGTACTGGGCACAGCAGTACGACCCGTGGCGGATCGAGCGGCGGCTCAACATCTTCCCGCAGGAGTTGCTCGACATCGGCGGTACTCGTCTGCATGTCGTGCACGCCCGGTCCGCCGACCCGGCCGCGGTACCGCTGCTGCTCACCCACGGCTGGCCCGGGTCGGTGCTCGAGTTCCTCGACGTCATCGGGCCGCTCACCGCACCGGATCACGGCCGGGCGTTCCATGTGATCTGCCCGTCGCTGCCCGGCTACGGGTTCAGCCCGCCGCCGCGCGAGACCGGCTGGGGCATCGAGCGGATCGCGGATGCCTGGGCGGAGCTGATGTCGGCGCTGGGGTACGAGCGGTTCCTCGCCTCCGGCGGCGACTGGGGCACCAGCATCACCACCGAGCTGGCGCTCCGACATCCCGCCCGGCTGCTGGGGATCCACCTGACGCCGCCACTGGTGGCCGCCGGTGATCCGCCGTGGACAGCGGGCGAGCAGGAGGCGGTGCGACTGCTGGAGGCGGCCGTCGACGACGGCGCCGGGTACACCGAGCAGCAGCGCACCCGGCCGCAGACCCTGGGCTACGCCCTCACCGACTCTCCGGCCGGCCAGCTCGCCTGGATCCTGGAGCGGTTCCGGTCGTGGGTGGACACCGCCGGCACCGGCGATCTGTGGTCGGTGCTGACCAGGGACCAGGTACTGGACGACGTGACCCTGTACTGGCTCACCCGCACCGCCGCCTCGTCGGCACGGTTGTACTGGGAGAGCATCGGCACTGTGCAGCAACGCCTCTCGAGCCCGCCTGGACCGGCCGACCTGGTGCGGGTGCCGACGGCGTGCTCGGTGTTCCGCGACGTGCCCCGGCCGTCCCGTCGCTGGGCGGAGCGCCGCTTCCCGGACATCCGGTACTTCTCGGAGCCGGTGCGCGGCGGTCACTTCGCGGCGATGGAACAGCCGGGGATCTTCGTCGACGAGGTGCGCGCCGGGTTCGACGCCATCCTCGGGCCGCCGTAGCGGTCGGCCAGGTGCGGTTCAGCCCTGGTGCGGGTAGCCCACCGAGATCGGTGCCACGAAGGTCTCCTTGATGGACCGCGGCGAGGTCCAGCGCAGCAGGTTGACCGCGGCACCGGCCTTGTCGTTGGTGCCGGAGGCCCGGCCACCGCCGAACGGCTGCTGCCCGACGACCGCGCCGGTCGGCTTGTCGTTGATGTAGAAGTTACCCGCGGTGAACCGCAGCCCCTCCGACGCCTTCGCCACCGCATAGCGGTCACGGGCGATGATGGAGCCGGTCAGCGCGTACGGCGAGGCGGTGTCGACCTCGGTGAGCACCGCATCGAACGCGTTGTCCTGGTAGACGTGGATCGACAGCACCGGCCCGAAGTACTCGTTGCAGAAGATCTCGTCACGGGGATCGGTGCCCTGCAGCAGGGTGGGCCGGACGAAGTACCCGGTCGAGTCGTCGTAGGTGCCGCCGGCCAGCACGTCGATCCCGTCGGTGGCGTGCGCCCGGTCGATCGCCGCCTTCAACCGGGCGAAGGAGCGGTCGTCGATGACGGCCGAGGTGAAGTTCGAGAAATCCTCCACCGAACCGACCTTCAGCGCCTCGGTCTCGGCGATCAGGTCGTCCTTCAGCGCCGGCCAGAGCGAGGCCGGGATGTAGGCGCGGGAGGCGGCCGAGCACTTCTGGCCGGAGTACTCGAAGGCGCCGCGGACGAGAGCGGTGCGCAACACATCGATGTCGGCCGAGGAGTGGGCGAGCACGAAGTCCTTGCCGCCGGTCTCGCCGATCAGCCGCGGGTAGGAGCGGTAGTTCGCGATGTTCGCGCCGACCGATGCCCACAGGCTCTGGAACACCTTGGTGGACCCGGTGAAGTGGATACCGGCGAGATCCTTGTGGGCGAGCAGCACCTCGGAGATCTCGGCTCCCCAACCGGGCAGCATGTTGATGACACCAGCCGGCATCCCGGCCTCGGTCAGCAGGTCCATCAGCAGCGACGCGGCGAGCTGCTGGGTGGTCGACGGCTTCCAGACGACGACGTTGCCCATCAGCGCCGGCGCGGTCGGCAGGTTGCCGGCGATGGCGGTGAAGTTGAACGGGGTGATCGCGTAGACGAAGCCCTCCAGCGGGCGGTGGTCGGTGCGGTTCCAGATGCCGGGCGAGTTCGCGATCGGCTGGCCGGCCAGGATCTCGCGAGCGAAATGCACGTTGTAGCGCCAGAAGTCGGCCAGCTCGCAGGCCGAGTCGATCTCCGCCTGGGTGGCCGTCTTGGCCTGGCCGAGCATCGTTGCGGCGTTGATCCGGGCGCGCCAGGGGCCGGTCAGCAGATCGGCGGCACGGAGCAGGATCGAGGCGCGGTCGTCGAAGGACAGCGAGCGCCAGGCCGGGGCCGCGGCCAGCGCCGCGTCGACCGCGGCCTGCGCGTCGGACTGCACCGAGTTGGCCGAGGTGCCGAGCACCCGGGCATGGTCGAACGGGGCCACCACCCGGAACGGATCACCTGCGGGCAGCCGCTTGTCGCCGCCGATCACCGCGGGCAGCTCCAGCACGGAGTCGAACGAGGCCAATGCGGCCTGCAGCTCCGCCCGCTCCTTGCTGCCGGGGGCGTAGGTCAGCACGGTCTCGTTGACCGGGGCCGGCGGGGTGGTGATCGCGTCCATCGGTGACATCTCCTGGCGTTCGGTGGTGCTGGAGTCTGTGGTGCTGGGGGCTGGTGGATCTCGTGGCTGTCGGTGGCTCGTCCGGCGTGCTCGCCTAGTTCCGGGAGACCATGGCCCGCAGGAAGAACAGCAGGTTCGCCGGGCGCTCGGCGAGCCGGCGGGTGAAGTAGCCGTACCAGTCGGTGCCGTAGGGCACGTAGACCCGGACGGTGCGGCCGAGCGCGGCCAACCGGTGCTGCTCGTCGGCGCGGATGCCGTAGAGCATCTGGTGCTCCCAGGTGTCGGGGGCGCGGCTGGCGTCCTCGGCGAGCTGCGCGGCGATGGCCACCATCCGCGGGTCGTGCGAGGCGATCATCGGGTAGCCCTCTCCCGCCATCAGGATCTTCATCCCGCGGACGTAGGCCAGGTCGACCTCGGCCGGGTCCTTGTGCGCCACCTCGGCCGGCTCGTCGTAGGCACCCTTGACCAGCCGCACCCGGGATCCCGGGCCGGCGAGGGTCTTCAGGTCGTCCTCGCTGCGGAACAACATGGCCTGCACGGCGACCGCGACGTCCGGGTGGGAGCGCCGGAGGTCGGCCAGGATCGCCAGGGTGGAGTCGACCGTGGTGTGGTCCTCCATGTCCAGGTTCAGCCGGGCGCCGACCGCGTACGCGGCGTCGGCGATGGTCCGCGCCGAGGCGAGGGCGTAGTCGTGGCCGCCGTCGCGGAGCGACTGGCCGACTGCGGAGAGCTTGACCGACAGCTCGGTGCCGGCTGCGACGTTCGCCACGACCAGCGCGTCGATCAGCTCCAGGTAGGCGGCGACGGTGGCGTCGGCCTGCGCCTTCTCCTCCGTGTACTCGCCGAGGTGGTCGAGGGTGACCTGCAGCCCCTGCTCGCGCAGCCGGACCACGGCGTCGATGACGTCGACGGTGTGCTCGCCGGCCACGAACCGGTCCACCACCGCGCGGGTCGGCGGCAGGGTGGTGATCACCGAGCGGACCGTGTCGCTGCCGGACAGCGCCAGGATCGGCTTGCGGAGGAGGAAGGCCACGGCGGGCAACCCTTCTGGGAGGCGGAGTGACATCGGAGCGGGTGGCGGCGTACGGCTATTATCGTACAACTGCCCGATTAAGCATCTGAGTGCGAGCGTAGCACCCGGACCAGCCGCCGTCACGGGGTCAGTTCCAGCGCGAGCAGGCGATCCGTGCCACAATCGGACAACTGACCGACTGGACTGGATGAACGACTGAGCTGCAGGAACCACCGAGCAGCAGGGACAACCGGAGGTGGGGCGGATGGCCGGGGGGCCGCGGCGCCTGCCGCCCGAGGTACGGCGCCGGATGCTGCTGGAGGCGGCGCGCTCGGTGATCGCCGAGCGCGGGCTGCACGCCACCACGGTGCGCGACGTGGCCGCCGCCGGAGAGGTCGCCGTGGGCACGGTCACCTACCACTTCGCCGGGATCGAGGAGGTGCTCGCCGGGGTGCTGGAGCTCGAGACCGAGAGCTTCTCCGATCCGGTGTACCAGCGCGCCGAGCAGGCCGCCACCGGCCGGGAGGGCGTGGCCGAGCTGATCGACGGGTTGCTTGGCTCCGATGCCGCGAGCCGCGCGCACTGGCAGCTGTGGCTGGACTTCTGGGCGATGGCCGCGCACCGGCCCACCTACAGCGCCTGGCAGTCGCAGATCTACCGGGACCTGCACGCGCTGGCCGGCCGGCTGCTGGCCCGGGCGGACGCGGACGGTTCGCTGCGGGTCGCCGACCCGCAGTCCGCGGCGGTCGAGTTCATCGCGCTGATGGACGGTCTGGTGGTCCAGGCCTACCTGCCGGACGCTGCGCTCTCCCCGTCCCGGGCCCGGCGGATCCTGCACGGCTACGTGGACAGCGCACTGACCGGCTGACAAGTTTGTTAGGCAGACTCACTAGTCTGTGGGGGTGAGCGCGGAGACGAAGGGTTTCGGGGCCCGGTTCGCCGTCCCGCTGCTGCTGGGCTCCGTGCTGAACCCGATCAACACCACGATGATCGCGGTGGCCCTTGTGCCGATCGGCCGCGACCTGGGCCTGCCCACCGCCACGGTGATCTGGCTGGTCACCGGCCTGTACCTGGCCAGCGCGGTGGCGCAGCCGGTGCTCGGCAACCTCGCCGACCTGCTCGGGCCACGGCGGATCTTCTTCCTCGGCACCGCGCTGGTCGCGGTGTCGGGCGTGCTGCCCGAGTTGGTGCCGGGGTTCACCGGGGCCCTGCTGGCCCGGATCGGCATCGGCATCGGCACCTCCGCCGCCTACCCCGCGGCGCTGACCATGATCCGCGACCAGGCGCTGCGGCTGGGCCGGCCTGCGCCGCAGACCCTGGTGTCCGGGCTGTCCATCGCCGCCCTGTCCAGCACGGCGGTGGGTCCGGTGCTCGGCGGCGTGCTGATCGCCGCGTTCGACTGGCGGGCGACGTTCCTGGTCAACGTCCCGCTGGCGCTGACCGCCCTGGTGCTCGGGATCCTGTGGCTGCCGTCCGACCGCACCCGGCCCGCGCGGTCCGCCGAAGCCGCGGCCCGGCCGGGGTGGGTCGAGCTGCTGGATCCCGTCGGCACCCTGTTGTTCGCCGCGACGATCACCGGGCTGCTGCTGTTCCTGCACGACCTGCGGCCCTCGGGCTGGTGGTTGGCGGTGCTGACCCTGGTGGCGGGTGCGGCACTGGTGCGGTGGGAACTCTCCCGCCGGCGTCCCTTCCTGGACCTCCGGATGCTGGGTGGCAACGGGGTGCTGGTGCGCACGTTCCTGCGGATGTTCGTCACCTACCTGGCGCCCTACACCGTGCTCTACGGGCTCTCCCAGTGGTTGCAGGAGGAGGCCGGCTACTCCAGCGGCGGGGCCGGGCTGATCCAACTGCCGAACGCGATCCTGGCCGGGATCGGCTCGATCCTGATCGCCAGGGTGATCCCGACCCGCTGGCCGCTGATCGTCGCCGGGTCGCTGCTGACCGCCGGGGCGGCGCTGATGCTGCTGCTCGACCCGGGCAGCGGTACCTGGTTGCTGGTGCTGGTGTCCGGTGTGGCCGGGCTCGGGCAGGGCTTCGCGTCGGTGGCGAACCAGACCGTGCTCTACCGCTCCGCGCCCGACTCCGCCATCGGCGCCGCCGCCGGCCTGTCCCGCACCGGCGTCTACCTCTCCGCCATCGTCTCCGCCGCCGTCATCGGCCTGGTCTACGGCGACCGCGCCACCACCGGCGGTCTGCACGTCCTCGCCCTCTTCGTCCTCGTCGCCGCCGCGGTGGCCCTGCTGATGGCCGTCTTCGACCGGGCGTTGCCGCGGGAGAGCCGCTGAGGGCGGGGTGGTGGGGGTCTCGTGGCGGTTCTCGAGCCCTGACTGCGGTGGGTCGAGGGTCGGGTTCACTGATTGCCCTGACCAGCGGGAAGGATCTGCGGCGGACCGGTTCTCGAGCCGGGTGGCGGTGATCCCGTCAGAAGTGCAGATCCGGGACCGAAACCATGGCCCACCGACGGAAAAGGTCCCGGATTCGGGAGGACCTGCGGTCAGCCGGTTCCCGAGCCGGGCGGGGGTCGATCGGTGGTCCGGACCGGCAGTGCCACATCCGGGACCGAAACCATCGCCCACCGACGGAAAAGGTCCCCGATCCGGGAGGGCACGACGTTCCAGCGGGAACGTCGCGGCCCGTCCCACTATCGCTCCGAGGCCACGAAAGGAATCCGCGCCGGCCCGGGGGTGAGGGTGACCACAGGTGGCGGGGGACCGTGGGCAGCGGCCCGGCGGCACCCCATGATGAGGACGGCACCGCGCGCGTGCCGATCCACCGCGAACGACTTCAGGAGTCTCCACAGATGCAGCTCTCCGGCTCTTCCGCCATCGTCACCGGCGCGGCCTCCGGCCTCGGCGCCGCCACCGCCGCCGCCCTGGTCGCTCAGGGTGTGACCGTCATCGGTATCGACCTCGGTGTCGGTTGGGAGCGCGCGGGCGCGCCGGGCGAGGGCATCGTCCCGGTGTCCGGTGACGTCCGCGAGCCGGCCGACGTGGAGGCGGCGGTGACCAAGGCGGTCGAGTCCGGCAAGCCGCTGCGCCTCGCGGTCAACTGCGCCGGCGTGGCCACCCCGGGCCGCATCCTGTCCCGCAAGGGCGTGCACGAGCTCGAGCAGTTCTCCCGGGTGATCGGGATCAACCTGATCGGCACCTTCAACGTGCTGCGCCTCGCCGCCGAGGCGATGGCCGCCACCGAGCCGGTCGACGAGCAGGGCCAGCGCGGGCTGATCGTCAACACCGCCTCCGTCGCGGCGTTCGACGGCCAGATCGGGCAGATCGCCTACTCCGCGTCCAAGGGCGGCGTGGCCGCCATGACCCTCCCGGCCGCGCGCGACCTGGCGCAGTCGGGGATCCGGGTGATGACGATCGCCCCGGGCATCCTGGACACCCCGATGATGGCCTCGATCACCGAGGAGTTCCGCAAGGGCCTGCAGGCCACCGTGCCGTTCCCGGCCCGCTTCGGCCGGCCGGACGAGTACGCCGCGCTGGTGCTCTCCCTCGCCGCCCAGGACTACCTGAACGGCGAGGTCATCCGGCTCGACGGCTCGCTGCGGATGGCCCCCCGCTAAAAACCCCTGCTCAGAACACCCGGGCGTCCAGCTCGGCCGCTGTCGGCACGGTGCCGCTGCGGTGGGTCATCCACTCGCGCAGCGCCAGCGTCGCGCGGACGTCGTCCTCGTTGTAGCGGAGCACCCGCTCGGCGGAGGCGACGTCCGGCGCGGCGCCGTCGAAGCCGACGGCCGTCCGGTACCAGGCCATCGAGTTCTCCCCGCCGGGCTCCGCGTCCCGCCAGTGGAACCCGGCGAGCGGCGCCAGCGACTTCAGCTTCATGGACCCGGGCACGATGAACTGGTCGCGGATCTGCTGGTACATGTCCACCCACTGCGGCCCGGAGCAGAACGCCTCGATCGCGGCGGTGCCCGGCATGCCCGGCACCTGGGGATACCGCACCGGGGTGGACCGCAGCCAGCGCTCCTCGGCCCAGCGGGAGTAGCAGTAGGCGGCGAAGGTCAGCCCGTGCTCGGCGGCCAGCCGGCGCAATTCGGTCAGGTACCCCCAGAAGTCGGCGAAGGCCCGACCCTCGTCGGCATCGGGCATCGGCCGCCAGGACGCGAACGGGCGGTACCCGGCGGTGAGTCCGAGCCGGGTGACGGCCGGTCCGGTGAGGAACGTGCCCCACAGGTACGCGCCGTCGTCCAGGTAGGACTCCATGTCGACGTCGAGCTCGAGATCCGCCCTGGGCACGGTGATCCGGCCGTGCCGGCGGACCACCGGTGCCCCCACCAACCAGGCCCGGGCCCGGGTCCGCGCCGTCGCCGGGTCGATCCCGGTCAGCGGCAGCTCGGCCACCTCGTCCGCGGGCATCCGGGCCAGCTGGTCGACCGTCCGCACCCCGGCGCCGAGCAGCACCTCGGTGTCGCCCCCCGCCGAGACCAGCGAGATGTCGTGTCCCGCTTCGAGTTCCACCGAGCACACCGGCCACCACGGGCAGCGGCGGCACTCGCCGATCCGGGTCGGCCGGGCCAGCACCTGACCGGCCCGCGCCGCCGTGGCGACCGCAAGCCGGTCCGCGAACCGCCGGTCGTACTCCGGCAGCAGCACCGAGAGGTCGTGCCACAGCACGTTCTCCGCGTCGTCGTGCGCCGCACCCGGCTCCCCGGCGTCGGCGTGACCGCGGCCGATCACCCCGCCCAGCGCGGTGTCGGACGCGAGGCCCTGCTCGCCCAGCAACCGGTAGAGGTGCGCCAGCGCGAGGACGTCGGACTGGTGCGGCCTCGGCTTGCGGCCGTCGGCGACCGTGCGCCGCAGCGGTTCGGCCGGCGACGACAGCACGGCACCGGCACCCTGGTCGGTGGTGCGGTGGCTGCGCACGATCACCGGCACGTAGCCGTCGCCGAGCCACACCACCATCTCCGGGTCACCGACCCGGTGCTCGGAGGCCAGCGGCAGCCCGAGCACCACCGGTGGTCGCCCGCCGGCGTCGAGCACGTCCCACGCCGAGGCTCCCTCCGGCGCACCGGGGAAGGCGACGGCGAGTTCCTGCACCACCCGGTCGCGGTGCGCGTCCATGTCGGCGATGCGGTGCCGGGCGCCGTCGTCCGCCGCCAGCCGGCGCTCCCGGGGGGCCTGCGGATCGTTGTCGAGATGCACACGACGCCGGCACCGGCCGGCCGCCGACGGCGCGAGCCGGACCGGCATCGGGGATCCGACGGGCACCTGCACGATCCCCACCCTAGGAGCCCGCACCGACAGGGGTGAGTGACCCCACTAGGGTGGGAACCCACGGTGCAGGATTCCGCCCACGACGAAGGAGAACCCGTGGTGTTCGGCAGGAAGAAGAGCGCCGGCGGCGGTGCCGACAAGGCCGCGAAGAAGGCTGCCAAGGCTGCGAAGAAGGCCGACAAGAAGGCGCTGAAGGCCGGGAAGACCGCCGATCGCAAGGCCCTCGAGGCCACCAAACGGGCCGAGGCCAAGGCTGCCAAGGGCGGGCTGATCGGCACCCTCACCGACCCGAAGACCGCACGTCGGGCCGTCGCTGCGGCGAAGATCGCCGGTCCGGCACTCGCCCCGCTGGCGCTCAAGGCATCCACCGGCGCCCGCGGGTTCCTGGACCAGCGCCGGGCGGCGAAGCTGGGCGTCGGCATCAGCGAGGTGGCCGAGTTCCGCGGGCCGACCGGACCGGTGTCCGCGCGGATCGTCGGCCTGGAGCGGTCGATCGAGGACCTGCGCAACCGCCGGTCCCGCGACCTGCAGGTGACCCGCTTCGTCCAGGTCGCCCGGGAGCGGCTGGCCGACCTGTCCACCGCGGTCCGGGCCTCCGGGTCCATGCCGCCCGGACGCCGCCGCGCCACTCTGCACGCCGTCGGCAAGGAACTCGGTCAGATCGAGGCCGACCTGATGACCTTCCTCGTCGCCGCCTGACCGCACGCAGGTCCGGCCGGCCCGGAGCAGATCCGGCACGGGATCCCGGGCACTAAGCTCGACAGCTGTGGAACGCGCGCGACAGAGCCCCTGGCGGGTGCCGCGCGCCGTCGTCTTCGCCGGGTCGTCGGCGCTGCTGGCCACGGCCGGTCACCAGGCCGCCGGCGGCGGCCTGCCCGATCCCGCGGTCACCGTGGTGGTCGGCGCCGCGCTGGTCCCGATGGCCGTCGGTCTCGCCGATCGCCGACGCTCCGCGCTGTCGGTGACCGGCGCCCTGCTCGCCGCCCAGGTGCTGTTCCACCTGCTCTTCTCCGCCTCCGCGCACCACGGGTCCGGCGACGGGTGGCCCAGCGGCCGGATGGTCGTCTTCCACCTGCTCGCCGCCCTGCTGACCGGCCTGGTGCTGACCGCCGCCGACCGGGCAGCCGGCCGGGTCGGCCGGCGCCGGCTGGTGCTGTCCGCCGGGGTCGCCGCCGGCCCGATCGCCATCCTGTCCTGGTTCGTCCGCACCACCGCGGTGCCCGGCCCGGCACTGGCCCGACTCGTCTCCGGTCCCGCAGTCCGGCGCGGACCGCCACGGGTGTCGCTCCTCCCCTGACCGGTGGCCTCCTGACGGCCGCCGGTGTGTCCGCGCCCGCGCCCCGACGGTGCCGCGCGTTCCTGACGTCCTGAAGGAAACACCTTGTCACTCCCCTTGCCAGCAACACCTTTTCAACCCCGGAAGCCGGGCATCGCCCGCCGCGCCGGAGTGCTCACCCTGCTCACCGGTCTCGGCCTGCTGATCGGCGCCGGCGCGGCCTCCGCGCACGTCACCGTGAACCCCGGCACCGCCACCGCCGGCAGCTACTCGAAGCTCACCTTCCGGGTGCCCAACGAGTCGGCCACCGCATCGACGGTCCAGGTGACCGTCGACTTCCCCACCGACCATCCGTTCGCCTCCGTCTCGGTCAAGAAGGAGCCGGGCTGGACGGCGACCGTCACCCGGTCGACCCTGGACACTCCGGTGACCCAGGGGAACACCACCATCACCGAGGCCGTCACCTCGATCACCTGGAAAGCCGATGCCGACGGGCAGATCTCGCTCGGTGAGTTCGCAGAGTTCGACGTCTCCGTCGGCCCGGTGCCGGACGTGGAGTCGATCTCGTTCCCCGCGGCCCAGACCTACTCGGACGGCACCGTCGTCGACTGGGACGAGCCGACCCCGGCGAGCGGTGAGGAGCCGGAGCACCCGGCACCCACCCTGACCGTCGTGCAGGCCGACGGCGACGGCGACGCCGGGCATTCCCACGGCGCAGACACCTCCACCGCCCCGGCCACCGACAGCACGGCCACCGTGTCCGCAGCAGCGGAGCACGGCGACACCGACTCGGCGGCCCGGGTGCTCGCCGTCATCGGCATCGTGGTCGGGGCCGGTGGGCTGCTCGTCGGTGCCATCGGCATCCGGCGCGGGCGGAGCGCCCGATGAGAGGGCGCCTGATCCGCATCCTGCTCACCGGGCTGCTCGCGACCGGAGCGTTGCTGTTCGCGGCCGGTCCGGCCTCCGCGCACGACGTGCTGACCGGCAGCGACCCCGCGGAGGGGGCGGTGCTCGATGCACCGCCGACCACCGTGTCCCTGACCTTCGACCAGGCCGTGCAGAACTTCGAGCCGGTCATCGCGCTGACCGGTCCGGACGGGAACCAGTACCAGACCGGCGCGGTGAGCGTCGACGGCAACGTGGTCAGCTCCGCGGCGACCGCCGGACCGGCCGGGGAGTACATCCTGGCCTACCGGATCGTCTCCGCCGACGGGCATCCGGTGACCGGCGAACTCCGCTTCACCGTCAGCGCCGCCGCGCCCACCAGCAGTTCCAGCACCTCGAGCAGCAGCAGTTCGCCGAGCACCCCGTCGAGCAGCACGACTGCGAGCAGCAGCACGACGGCAGCCACCACCGGCTCGTCGCCGGACAGCAGCACGACGGCAGCGACGACCAGCAGCCCGGACACCACGGTGTCGTCGCCGGCATCGTCCGCGACATCGGCCGCACCGGTCACCAGCGCGGTCACCCCCACCAGCGGCGAGGACGACTCCGGCCTGTCCGCCTGGATCTGGATCGGCCTGGCGGTGGCAGCGGTGCTGGTGGCCGGCGCCGCAGTGGTGCTGATCCGCAAGCCGTCCAAGGACACCCCCGGCCCCCAGGACTGACAACCGGCCACGCCGGCACCACAGCACCGCGCACACGGCCGGTGACGCTCGAGGAGATCCCCCGGGCGTCACCGGCGGTCGGCGTCGTGGGACCGTGCGGGGCGTGCCGGACGTCCCCGAGAGATCACCCGCCGGGGCCCGGCGCATCCCGCTGGGGCTGATGCTGGTCGCGGTCATCGCGCTGGCGCTGAACCTGCGGCTGTCGGTGAACTCGGTCGGCGCCGTGCTGCCGCTGATCCGGTCCGACCTGGGCCTGGACGGGTTGGCCGGCGGCGCGCTCAACGCCCTGCCGCCGGTGGTGTTCGCCTTCGCCGGCATCGTCACCCCGTGGGTCGCCGGCCGGATCGGCGCCCATCGGCTGGTGCTGGTGGCGATCGTGGCATCGCTCGCCGGTCAGCTGTTCCGGGTGCTGGTGCCGGGGGCGACCGCACTGTTCGCCGGCACCGGGGTGTCGCTGATCGGTCTCGCGGCCGGGAACGTGCTGATGCCCGGCCTGATCCGGCGGCACTTCCCGGAGCACATCACCACCGTCACCGCGGTGTACGTCACGACGCTCTCCCTCGGCGCCACCATCGGATCCGGCGTGACCATCCCGCTGCAGAACGGCCTGGGCGGCGACTGGCGGACCGGCCTGCTGGTGTGGGCGCTGGTCGCGGTCACCGCGCTGGTGCCGTGGCTGCTGGTCGTGCTGCGCAGCCGGGGCAGCGAACGCGCCGGTCGCGGCGCGGCGGTCCCGCTCCGGGCGCTGCTGCGCACCGGGCTGGGTTGGGCGATGGCCGGCTTCTTCGCCCTGCAGACCGTGCAGATCTACATCGCCCTCGGCTGGCTCGGCCAGGTGCTGCTGGACGCCGGGGTGCCGCCGGTGACGATGGGCGCGCTGCTGGCGATCCCGCCGGCGCTGAGCATCGCCCTGTCGCTGGCCGTTCCGCTGCTGCTGCGCACGCAGTCCCGGATCAGACCGGTGATGATGGTCTTCGGGATCTGTTACGCGGGAGGCTATCTCGGCATGTTACTGGCCCCGGCCGACGCCGCCTGGCTGTGGATGCTGCTGGTCGGCATCGGCGGCGGCACCTTCGCCCTCGGCCTGACCATGGTGCCGCTGCGGGCCCGCACCCCGGACGGCACCGTCGCGCTGTCCGCGTTCACCCAGTGCCTGGGCTACCTGCTCGGCGCGATCGGGCCGCTGGTGTTCGGCGCGCTGCACGACCTGACCGGGGACTGGACCGTCCCGCTGGTGGTGGCGATCGTGTCGCTGGTGCCGATGGTGCTGGTCGGCGTCCGGCTCACCCGGGACCGCGCGATCGAGGACGAGATACCCGGACCTAGCATGCAGTGATGAGCGACCAGCCTGCCGTCCCCGCCCGGTCCAAGACGGTGTCCTGGGCCGATCCCGCCGATCTCGCCCTGCGCGGGCGCGATCTCAGCGGCCTGGACTTCCTGCGCAGCATGATGGCCGGCGACATGCCGCCACCCCCGATCGCCCAGCTGATGGGCTTCACCGTGCAGCGGGTGGACCCGGGCGAGGTGGTGTTCGGCTGTCTGCCCGACGAGTCGGTCTACAACCCCATCGGTGTGGTGCACGGCGGGCTGGTCTGCACGCTGCTGGACACCGTCACCGCCTGCGCCGTGCACACCACGCTGGCGGCCGGGGTCGCCTACACCTCGCTCGAGATCAAGGTGAACTACCTGCGTCCGGTGCGGGCCGGCGCCGAACTCACCGCGCACGGCTGGGTCACCAAGCCGGGACGCCGGGCGGCCTTCGCCGAGGGCGATGTCCGGGACGCGGCCGGCACGGTGCTGGCCACCGCCAGCTCCACCTGCCTGGTGATGGGCCCGGCCTGAAAGCACACGCAGGACGGGTCAGGGCCGGAACAGCACGCCGGTCAACCGTTCCGACTCCGCCCAGAGCCATTCGGCGTCGGCGGGATCGGTGGCGGCGCGGGAGGTCCGGGCCGGGTGCGGCATCCCGGCGGTGAGGAACCGCGGGCCCCAGAAGTCGCCGGAGCGGACGCCGGACGCCGATGCGGCGTGCACCTGGGAACGCGCACCGTGGGCGGGCCGGGTTCCGAGCAGGGCGGTCGCGGCCCGGCCGATCCGTACCTGCAGCCCCGGATCGTCCTGCGGCGCAGGGCCTTCCGCGGTGGCGGACCATCCGGGATGGGCGGCGACGGCGCGGATGCCGCTGCCGACGGCCGCCAGCCGGCGGTGCAACTCGGCGGTGAACAGCAGCACCGCCAGCTTGGACTGGCCGTAGGCGGTGGCCGGGTCGTAGTCGCCGACCAGACCCATGCCGTGGTCAAGTCGCCGGGCCGACCGGTGGGCGATGGAGGACAGCGACACCACCCGCGCATCCGGCGAGAGCCGTTCGTACAGCAGCGCGGTGAGCGCGAAGTGGCCGAGATGGTTGACCCCCATCTGACTCTCGAAGCCGTCGATGGTGATCTCCCGTCGGGGCACCATCATCAGACCGGCGTTGTTGACCAGTACGTCGACCGGTTCCGAGCGGTCCCGGGCGAACCGGTGCACCGTCGCCAGATCCCCGAGATCCAGTGCCGCCACATCGATCCCGCCCGGAGCTCCGGCCCTCCGGATCCGCTCGGCGGCCTGCTCACCGCGTTCCGGCCGGCGGACCGCCAGCGTCACGTGCGCGCCCAGCGCGGCGAGGTCCAGCGCCGTCCGGAAGCCGAGGCCGGTGTTCGCCCCGGTCACCACGGCCCGCCGCCCGGTCAGGTCCTCTGCGGTGGTGACGCGGTGCCAACGGCTCATCCGGCGAACCTACTACCCCGGGTTCAGAAGCCGGACGGCCCGATCTCCGGGAACTGCGCGCGCAGCCAGTCGTGCACCACGTCGACCACCGGTTCGAACATGCTCTCCGCGTTGCCGAGGATCGCGACGTCCACGTCGATGTCCGGGTACCAGCGGCCGATCCCGCCGGCACCGGGCGACGCGCCGTCCTTGTAGGTGCTGCGCACCACCCCGCCGGCGTCCCGGACGAACTCCAGCGCATACCCGTACTCCAGCGTGCAGTCCTCGCGCCGGCGATAGACGTCGAACGGGGTGAGCATCGCCGTCGTCGAGGCCGGCGAGAGCACCTCGCCGGTGCGCAGCAGTCGCAGGAAGGTGGCGAGATCGCCTGCGGTCAGGTGGATCCCGCCGTCCGGGGCGCCGACCGGCGGGTACTCGTAGAGGTTCTGCGTCCAGCCGCCGGCCGGGTCGTCGGTGAGCGGCTCCCAGCCCTCGGCGACGTCCGGCCGGTCCTCCCGCCGGTCGAAGAACCCGCTGGAGGCCAGCCCGCACCGCTGCAGCACGTCGGTGGTCACCACCTCGCGGTACTCCCGGCCGGTCACCCCCTCGATCACCAGCCCCAGCACCACGTACCCGGCGTTGGAGTAGCGGAAGTCGGTGCCGGGCGCGAAGTTCGGCGGCAGCGAGCCGAACAGCGGCAGGAAGTCCCTGGTGCTGTTGATCGCCTGGCACGGCACCGTCAGCCAGACCGACGGCCGCGCCTCCGAAGGATTCGCGGGGTTCTCTTCGTCGAAGTCCGCAATCCCGGACCGGTGCAGCAGCAACTGCCGCACGGTGATGTCCGGGTCGATCACCGTGCCGGACAGGTCGACGAACCGGCCGATCCGCTCGTCGAGGGCCAGCCGGCCGGCGTCGACCAGCTGCAGCACCGCCACCGCGGTGAACACCTTGCCGATGGACGCGGCGTCGAACCGGGTCGCCGTGGAGACCGGGACCAGCCAGCGGCGGGAGGCCAGGCCGTAACCGGCGTGCAGCAGGTCCTGCCCGCCGCGGCGCACGCAGACGGTGCCGGAGAACCCCGCATCGGCGCAGGTCCGGAGGGCTTCGTCGAGGTCCGGCACGGTCGGACCGTACGCCCGGCACACGCACCCCCGCCACGGGATTACCCTCGACCGGTCCGGCGTTGCACGATCCGGGCAACGAATGCCCGGTGCAGGTCAGTGGAGGCGATACGGAGATGGGCATCTTCAGCGAAGACGTCGACATCAGCGAGACCCGGCTGCCCGGCGTCGGCATCCGCCACGACTTCCTCACCGAGGCCGGCCGGCGGGTCGGCGTGGTGAGCCACCGCAACGGCAAGCGCGATCTCGTGGTGTTCAGCAAGGACGACCCGGACTCGTGTTCCGCGGTGATCGGGCTGTCCGGCCAGGAGGCCGACGCGCTGGCCGAGTTCCTCGGCAACCGCAAGGTCATCGAGCGGCTGGCGAACCTGTCCGACCAGGTGGCGAGCCTGGCGACCGGCAAGATCCGGATCGCCCACGGCTCCCGGTACGACGGCCTGACCCTGGGCGCGACGAAGGCGCGCAGCCGGACCGGCGCCTCGGTGGTGGCCCTGCTGCGGGACGGCGAGGCCATCCCCTCCCCGACTCCGGACACCGGGCTCAAGGGCGGCGACGTGCTGATCGTGGTCGCCACCCCGGAAGCCATCGAGAACCTGCGCGAGATCGTCGCCTGACCCGGCCCCACCGCCCCGAGGAGCACCGATGAGCGAGGCCGTGCTCCTGATCGAACTGGGCGGCGTGATCCTGGTGCTGGGTCTGCTCGGTCGGCTGGCCGGCCGGATCGGGCTCTCCCCGATCCCCTTCTACCTGCTGGCCGGGCTGGCGTTCGGTGAGGGCGGGCTGCTCCCGCTGGACGCCCCGGCCGAGTTCATCTCCTCCGGCGCCGAGATCGGCGTCATCCTGCTGCTGCTCCTGCTCGGCCTGGAGTACTCCGCCCCCGAACTGGTGACGAACCTGCGGCAGCAGGCGCCCGCCGGGCTGGTCAACCTGGTACTGAACTCGGCGCCCGGCGTCATCTTCGGGCTGATCATGGGCTGGCCGGTGGCCGGCGTCGTCGCCATGGGCGGCATCACCTACGTCACCAGCTCCGGGATCACCGCGAAACTCCTGCAGGACCTGGGCCGGCTGGGCAACCGGGAGACGCCCGTCGTGCTGTCGTTGCTGGTCATCGAGGACCTCACGATGGCCGTGTACCTGCCGGTGCTGACCACGCTGCTGGCCGGGGCGAGCTTCGTCTCCGGCCTGACCTCGGTGGGCATCGCCCTCGTCGCGATCACCGCGGCGCTGGTCATCGCGCTGCGTTTCGGCCGCGGTCTGGGCCGGCTGATCTGGACCGAGAACTCCGAGGTGCTGCTGCTCATCGTGTTCGGCCTGGCCCTGCTGGTCGCCGGGCTGGCGCAGGCGGTGCAGGTGTCCGAGGCGGTGGGTGCGTTCCTGGTCGGCATCGCGCTGTCCGGCCGGGTCGCGGAGAGCGCGTACGCCCTGCTCTCGCCGCTGCGCGACTTCTTCGCGGCGGTCTTCTTCGTCTTCTTCGGCCTGTCCACCCACCCGGCCGACATCCCGCCGATGCTGGTCCCGGCGCTGATCCTCACCGTGATCACCGCGCTGACCAAGGTCGCCTCCGGCGGCTGGGCGGCGCGCCGGGCCGGGATCGGGCCGGGCGGCCAGATCCGCGCCGGCACCGTGATGGTGTCCCGCGGAGAGTTCAACATCGTCATCGCCGGGCTGGCCGCCGGCGCGGTGGTCGACATCCCGGGGATCTCCGCGCTCGCCGCCACCTACGTGCTGATGATGGCCGTGCTCGGGCCGCTGGTGGCCAGGGCCGGCGAGCCGCTCGGCCGGATCGCCGCCCGCCGGGCCACCCGCCGCACGGAGGCCGCGGCAGCACGTCGCGAGCCCGACCCGGCACCGGCACCCGAGCCCGGGTCCGAACCGGAGATCGCCGGCGAGGCCGCCACCGAGGGCACCGCGTGAGCACGCCGGGCAGTGACCTGGCCGCGCTCGCCGGTCGGCTGCTGCCCGGCCGTGACGTGCGCCCGGTCGAGGTGGTCGAGGTCGGCTGGGACCACCGGGTGCTGCGCGCCGAGGTGGACGGGGTCCCGTGGATCGTGCGGGCGCACCGGGAGGCCGGGGACCGGGCGATCGCCGAGCGGGAGCACCGGATCCTGCAGCTGGTCGCCGACCGGCTGCCCACCGCCGTCCCGCGGTGGGAGCTGTTCACCGTGGTCGACGACGTCGCGGTGATGGGCTACCCGAGCCTGCCCGGCAACCCGCTCGGCGAGGAACCGCGCAGCGACGGCGACTTCGTGCTCCGCTTCCCACCGCCGCTGCCGGAGCTACTGGTGGACCGGTTGGCCGCGACGCTGGCGCGGCTGCACGACATCCCGGCCGCCGAGGTCGGCACGGTGCTCGGCCCGCCGCCGGACCCGCAGGCCTTCCGCCGGCACCGGGCGCAGCGGGTGGACGAGCTGGCCGCCGCGGTGGAGGTGCCGGGCCCGGTGCTCGACCGCTGGCGGGCCGACCTGGCCCGGGACGAGCTCTGGACCGGCACCCCGGTGCTGATGCACGGCGACGTGCACCCCGGCCACCTGATGGTCTCCGGCGACGGCGAGCTGCTCGGCATCATCGACTGGACGGACTCCGGCTGGGGCGACCCGGCCGAGGACTTCCTGGACCACCGGCACGCGCTCGGCGCCGACGAGTGCCATCGGCTGCTGGCCCGCTACCGCTCGCTGCGCAGCACCCCGCCGGACGACGCCCTCGCCGACCGGACTGCCGTGCTGCAGTCGCTCGGGCCGGTCGGTACCGCCCTCTGGGGCCTGGAGACCGGCAACGACCACCTGGTCCGGCGGGCCCGGCAGCGGATGGACGACCAGGCCCACCGCCTCGCCGCCGGCCTCGACCCGGTCTGAGCGATCTGGATCCTCGGTGCACCCCGCTCGGATCCTCAGTTGACCTGTGATGCGTCGATGTCCGCAATCAGCCCGTTGACCCAACGGACTGCTGAATCCACGTCCGGGATCACACCCAAACCGTCGGCGGCCTCGGCATACAACGTGGGCCAACCGGGTCCGACCACGACCGTGGGGGGCCACGGATGGGAGCGTCGCGAGCGAAAGAGCCTCGTGCACAATTCGAGGGTCATCCCGAGATCCAGCGCGGATGGGTCGCCGGAGAGTAGCTGCAGATCGACCAGGTCGTGGGCTCGATCGCTGCCGGACGCTGAACAGGCGTGGAGCTTCTGAGCCACCTGGTCCTCGCGTGCCAGGACCGGGACAGGCCTGGGTCGCGGGAAGCCGAGCGCCTCGAAGATCACGCTGATCGATTCGGCCATCACGTCGACCGGTCTTTCCGTGTCGCCGATCTCGTCGCGACCGAGTTCCAGCGGCACCGTGAGCCATGACTGCCCACGGAAGTCCATCTTGAGGTCGTAGGGGCTCATCACGTACGTGGGAGGGATGCCGGCAGGACGAGGCCCGCGACGCGCCAACACTCGACCCGTGAACCCGTTCCAACCGACGCGTAGCCGCCGCTGCAGATCCTCGATGAAGACCTCGCGATCGGCATCCGTGGTGACGTCCAGATCCCGGGATGCGCGTGTCGCCTCAAGTCCGAAATGGACCCGGAGGGCAGTCCCTCCCTTGATCGCTCCGGCCGGTATCAACTGCCCGACGATCACACACGCAAGAGTGCGGGCGACCAGATGAGAATCGTTCGGGCCGGCGATGTTGTTCAAGCGGGCCTTGAGCGCGGTGAGGTTGCTCGGCGGTGTGCGGTGCCTGGTGTTCACGGCACGTTCCGGATCGCCTGGCGGACCTGGTGCGTTTCGGTCCTGGTGAGCAGCCCCTCCCGCTTCGCTTGAGTGACCGCATCCCGGAGTCGCTCCGGCATCACCTTGCCCACGCAGTCGATCAGTGCACGGGCGACCGTCGTCGATCGGATGCCCGAATACTCGGTGATGGCAGAGCATGGGACCTGCTCGTGGACGACCTCGACGAAGGCGGGGAGAGCCCCCCGGAATCGTCGTGGTGTACCGACGCGGATCCTTCGAGGGTTCACCAGGCCGAGTCCGTGCAGGGCGAGAACTGCATCCTGCGTGAGGTGGGCACCCGGACCCACCAACCGGACCGCCCGGGCGTACTGATCAACGTCGTCGAACGGCACATCCGACACGCGGTAGAGACCGTGACCGATCCTCTCGAGTCCTCCACGCGCGGCGAGCTTGCGGAGTTCGACGGCAGGAACGCCGATGGCAGCGGCATCTCCGGTCGAGACGTACCCGTGCTGGCCGACGGCCATGTCCCGCAGCCTCGAACGATTGGTGGTCACGTCACAACCGTACCATTTTCGGTACGGTTGTGACGCGATGTCCGGTGACCGGGAAGGGCCGACCGCCATGGCCTCCGGACTAGTGCCGTTCCTGCATCGGCATGACCACCTCGCGCACGATCAGCTGCACCGCCGCGGCGACGGGCACCGCGAGCAGGGCGCCGGTGACGCCGAGGAGGGCACCGCCGATGACGATGGCCACCACCACCGCGCCGGTGGAGATGTCGACCTGCCGGCGCATCACCCGCGGGTAGAGCCAGTAGGCCTCGAACATGTGCTGGACGATGTAGAAGCCGCCGGCGATGATCCCGAGGGTGATCGACTGGGTGAAGCCGATCAACGTCATCGAGACGCCGATGACGATCGGCCCGATCACCGGCAGGAAGTCCAGGACCGCGGCGCCCAGCGCGATCGCCCACGGGTAGGGCAGGCCGACGGCGGCGGCGAACACGCCGGCCACCAGGCCGGCCTGCAGCGCGACGACGGTGGCCCCGGACAGGTAGCCGCCCATCTGCTTGAGCACCTTGTCGCCGAGGTCCGCGACCCGCTGCCGGCGGGAGGCCGGCGCCAGCCGCCAGGCCGCCGCCTTGATCTTCGGCAGACCGGCCAGGAAGAACAGCGACAG
This sequence comes from Nakamurella alba, assembly GCF_009707545.1. Classification (NCBI taxonomy): domain Bacteria; kingdom Bacillati; phylum Actinomycetota; class Actinomycetes; order Nakamurellales; family Nakamurellaceae; genus Nakamurella; species Nakamurella alba. The sequence goes on from NZ_WLYK01000006.1 coordinate 464,209, forward strand.
CACCATCGCGACGAAGAAGTCCGCCAGGATGCCGGCCGCGGTCACGCCGGCGGTGACGATACTGCTGGCCGCGCCGCTGCCGATGTTCTGGATGATGTCGGAGTTCTGCAGCTGGTCCAGGATGTGGAAGCGCTCGTCCAGGCTCTTGATGGTGGCGTTGTTGCCGAGGTTCTCGATGTAACCGGGCACCGAGGTGGCGAAGCCGACGACCTCGTTGACGATCGGCGGGATGATCGCGAACACCGCGCCGGTCAGCGCCGCCATCAACGTGAGGAAGACGATGGTCACGGCGAAACCGCGCCGGATGTGGTGCCGCACCAGGAACGACACGGCAGGGTCCAGCCCGATGGCCAGCAACGCGGCCACCGAGATGACGATCAGCGTGCCGCGGATCGAGTCCAGCGACAAGAACGTCACGTAGGCGAGCAGCAGGCCCAGCCCGCCGAGGAAACCGGTCCGGAACGGGTGCTGGGACGGCCGGCGCTGCAGCTTCTCCTCGCGCTCCAGCGCCGCCTGCGTCCGCTTGTTCGCCTCCGCGGCGTTCTCCGCCGCCTCCGCCGCCCGGGTCGCTCGCTCGGCCCCCATCCGGGCGCTCAGCGTGGACAGCGCGCCGCGTACACCGTTCATCCGCTGCCGGCGGGCGACCGCGGCCACCGCGACCGGGTCGCCGGCCGCGGCGGCCGCGACCTCGGCGGCCTCCGCGGCGGGGTCGGCGTCGTGGTCGGAGAGGGCCTCCATCGCCGCGTCCAGCGCGCGGTCGATGTCGTGCTCGCCGGCGTGACCGGTGCCCTGGTCGGCGGGAAGGTCGGCCGGGCCACCAGTGGGTTCGGGATCGTGCCGCCGGTCCCCGGGCGGGGTCACCGGGCCACCAGGTCGACGTAGTCCGGGTGCCGGGACAGCCAGACCGGGATGTAGGGGCAGCTGGGCACGATCGTCACCCCGGCGGCGCGGGCCTGGTCCATCACGTGGGTGACCAGCACCGACGCCAGGCCGGTGCCGCGATAGCCGGGGTCGGAGTAGGTGTGGGTGAGGTCCCAGATCCCGGGCAGCGCCGTGTAGTCGAGCTCGGCGATCTGCCGGCCACCCTCGTCCACCACGCGGAAGCGACCGCGCTCCGCCAGGTGCTCGATGCTGCCGCCACCGGGAATCGACCCGTTCTCCATCGACACTCCTCGTCCTCACGCCGTGCGGCGATGGTGGCACACCACGGCGACGGTTCCGCCGCCGCCGGGTGGGTTCGTATGCTGACGGCTCCGCGCCGGATCGACGATGCCCCGGCACACCCGCCACCAGCACCCCGACCGGTACCCGCCGGTACCCAGAATCCGAGGCCGTCATGTCCGCTCGCCATGCAGTGTCCACCGCGGTCCTGGGTGTCGCCGCTCTCGCCCTGGCCGCCTGCGGCAGCGACCCGTCGCCGACCGCCGGCAGCACCACCCCCGCCGCCACCAGCCCTGCGGCCTCGAGCTCCGCCGCGACCAGCTCTGCCGCCCCGAGCAGCGAGGCGCCGAGCAGCAGCGAGGCGCCGACGAGCGGGAGCGCAGCCCTCCCCGCGGAGTGCGCCCCCGCCGATCTGGCCACCCAGGAGGCCGGCACGCTGACCATCGCGACCTCGGAGCCGGCCTACGAGCCGTGGATGGTGGACAACGACCCCACCAACAAGAAGGGCTACGAGTCGGCGATCGCCTACGCGGTGGCGGAGAAGCTCGGCTACACCGACGACCAGGTCACCTGGACCCGGGTGGCGTTCAACGCGGCGATCTCCCCGGCGCCGAAGGCGTTCGACTTCGACATCAACCAGTTCTCCATCACCGACGACCGCAAGCAGGCCGTCGACTTCTCCTCCGGCTACTACGACGTGACCCAGGCCGTGGTGACCGTGGACAGCTCGCCGATCGCCGGCGCCACCACCGTCGCCGACCTGAAGTCGGCCAACCTCGGCGCGCAGATCGGCACCACCAGCCTCACCGCGCTGCAGGACCAGATCGCCCCGGACAGCGACCCGCAGATCTTCCAGACGAACGACGCCGCGGTGCAGGCGCTGAAGAACGGTCAGGTCGACGGCCTGGTGGTGGACCTGCCGACGGCCTTCTACCTGGCCAACGCCGAGCTGGAGGGCGGCAAGCTGGTCGGCCAGCTGCCGCCGACCGGCGAGGCGGCCGAGCAGTTCGGCCTGCTGCTGGAGAAGGACTCGCCGCTGACCACGTGCGTCAGCGCGGCCGTCGACGCGATCCGCGCCGACGGCACCATCGACGCGCTGGCGACCGAGTGGCTCGCCGACGCCGGCGCGCCCGTCCTGGGCTGACCGCGGACCGGTGACCGGCCCCACCGGCATGCAGGACGACTGGACCCCGTCACCCCTGCAGCAGCAGCGGATCGCCTACCGGCGGCGCCGGGACAACCGGTCGGCGCTGATCGCCGCCGGGTCGACCGTCCTGCTGCTGGCGGTCGTGGTCATCGCCGTCGTCAACACCAAGGGCTGGCCGCAGCTGCGGGCCTCGTTCTTCAACCTGGCCTACGGCTGGGAGGTGTTGCCGGACATCGCGAAGGGGTTGTGGCTCAACGTCCGCCTGATGGTGGTCTGCGAGATCGCCATCCTGATCCTGGGTCTCACCCTCGCCCTGCTGAGATCGCTGCGCGGACCGGCCTTCTTCCCGCTGCGTGCCCTGTCGACGGTGTACACCGACGTGTTCCGCGGGCTGCCCGCGCTGCTGGTCATCTACCTGCTCGGGTTCGGCGTGCCGTCGCTGCGCATCGAATGGCTGCCGAGCAGCGGGCTGTTCTGGGGATGCGTCGCGCTGATCCTCACCTACTCCGCCTACGTGGCCGAGGTGTTCCGGGCCGGCATCGAGTCGGTACACCCCTCGCAGCGGGCGGCCGCCCGCTCGCTCGGCCTGAGCCACGGCCGCACCATGCGGTACGTGGTGGTGCCGCAGGCGTTCCGCCGGGTGATCCCGCCGCTGCTCAACGACCTGGTGTCGCTGCAGAAGGACACCGCGCTGGTCGCCGTGCTCGGCACGGTCTACTACGACGCCGTGCTGCAGGCGCAGATCGACATCGCCGAGACCTACAACTACACACCGTATGTCGTGGCCGGCCTGCTGTTCCTGGTGCTGACCATCCCGATGACCCGGCTGACGGACCTGGTGGCCCGGCGGCAGGGCTGGCAGGGCGCGGGCGGTGCGGTGTGACGGATCTGGTCAAGGGCGGTGACCCGGCGGAGCCCGGGCACCTGCTCGAGGTGCGATCGCTGCGCAAGTCCTACGGCACCGGCGTGGTGCTGCGCGACCTGTCGCTGACCGCGGCACCGCACACCTGCACGGTGCTGATCGGCGCGTCCGGGTCCGGCAAGTCGACGCTGCTGCGCTGCATCAACCTGCTCGAGGTGATCGACGACGGGCAGGTGCTGCTGGACGGCGAGGACATCACCGACCCGCGGGTGAACCCGGACCGGGTACGCGCCCGGGTCGGCATGGTGTTCCAGTCGTTCAACCTGTTCCCGCACATGTCCGTGCTGGACAACATCACCCTGGCCCCGCGCCGGGTGCACGGGATCGGCCGGGAGCAGGCGGAGGAGACGGCGCTTGCCATGCTGGACCGGGTGGGGCTGCGGCAGCGCGCGGCGGCCCGGCCGGACCAGCTCTCCGGCGGTCAGCAGCAGCGGGTGGCGATCGCCCGGGCGCTGGTCAACCGCCCGGTGCTGATGCTGTTCGACGAGGTGACCAGCGCGCTGGACCCGGAGCTGGTGGGCGAGGTGCTGGCGTTGCTCGCGGATCTGCGGTCGGACGGCATGACCATGCTGGTCGCCACCCACGAGATGGCCTTCGCCCGGGACGTCGCCGACCGGGTGGCGTTCCTGGCCGACGGCGGGGTGGCCGAGGTCGGCCCGCCGGAGCAGGTGCTCGCCGACCCGCAGGACGACCGCACCCGGAAGTTCCTCCGCCGCGTGCTCGGCTGAGATCCCCTGGGACGACCAGGCGGATCAGGCCTTCGTCGGTCCCTCGTACAACGTCGCCGCGGCGTAGTCGGCCAGGGTGGCGTCGTACTCGGCGGCCTGCGCCGCGGTGAACTGGCCGAGCTCCTGCTGCAGCCGGCCGGTGGACGGCAGCGTGCTGCGGTCGACCTGCGCCGCCGGGTCCCACAAACCGGACCGCAGCAGCGCGCGCTGGCACTGGAAGTAGACGCAGTCGACCGACACCACCAGCACGGTGGCCGGCAGCACCCCCTGGATCCGGCAGCGCTCGAGCAGGTCCGGGTCGGTGGAGATGACGGCGGTGCCGCGCACCCGGACCGCCTCGCCCATGCCGGGGATCAGGAAGATCAGTGCGATCGCCGGGTCGTGCAGCAGGTTCCGCAGGGTGTCCAGCCGGTTGTTGCCGCGCCGGTCCGGCAGCAGCAGGGTGCGCTCGTCGAGCACCTGCACGAACCCCGGCGGGTCGCCGCGCGGCGAGCAGTCGATGCCGGCCGGACCGTGCGTGGCGACGATGCAGAACGGCGCCGCGGCCAGCAGTTCCACGTAGCCCGGTGTCAGCACCGGACTCTCCTTGCCCAGCGCACGGGCCACCGGGGCCGGGTACAGCGCGGACAACGCAGCCGCATCGGTGATCAGGTGCTCGGTGATCAGGTGTTCGCTGCCGGGAGGGTCGCCCACGCCTCCACCGTAGCGACGGGCCTCAGGCCGAGTGCAGCCCGCGGACCTGCTGCCGCCGGCAGGCCGGACCCCAGGACGCCTCGAGCGCGGTGGGGCTGAGCGGGCGGCCGAGGTGGAAGCCCTGGGCCAGCCCGGCACCCAGGTCGCGCAGTGTGCGGAGCTCGCCCGCGGACTCGACCCCCTCCACCACCGACCGCAGCCCGACCGAGTCGATCAGCTGCAGCACGGCGGCCAGGAAGCCGCGCTGGTCCGGGTCACGGTCCAGGCCGGTGATCAACGAGCGGTCGAGCTTGACGGTGTCGATCGGCAGCCGCCGCAGGTAGCTGATGGAGGAGTAGCCGGTGCCGAAGTCGTCGATGGCGACACCGACACCGGCGTCGCGCAGCGCCTGCAGCCGGTCGGTGGCCCCCGCGCCCGCGGTCATCAGCGCCGTCTCCGACAGCTCGATCAACAGTCGGGACGGCGGGACCCCGTGCGCGGCCAGCTGGTCGACGACGTACCGGTCCATGCCGGACCGGCGCAGCTCGACCGCGGAGATGTTGACGTGCAGCTGGAACTCCGGGTCCAGCGGCAGCCGGCGCTGCCAGTCGGCCAGCCGGCGGATCGCGTCCCGCACCACCCAGCGACCGAGATCGTCGATCAGGCCACTGGTCTCGGCGATCGGCACGAACGCGGAGGGCGACAGCAGTCCGCGCTGCGGATGCTGCCAGCGGACCAGCGCCTCCGCGGCCACCATTACGTCGTCGGACAGCCGCACGATCGGTTGGAACTGCAGGAACAGCCGGTCCTGGGCGATGGCCTCGGCCAGGTCGATACCCAGGGTCAGCCGGTCCACCACCGCGTCGTGCATGTCCCGACGGAACACCTGCACCGCACCGCGTCCGGAGGCCTTCGCCGCATAGAGGGCGGTGTCCGCGTCGCGCAGCAGCACCGCCGGCCCGAGTCCCGCCTCGCCGTCCCGCACCCCGATGCTGGCGCCTGCGCTCACGATGCGGCCGGCGATCAGGAACGACCCGTGCAGGGCACGCAGCATCTCGCTCGCCATCCGGTGCACGGTGGTCCGACTCGCCTCCGGCACCAGCACGCAGAACTCGTCGCCGCCCATCCGCGCCACCGTGGCCCGGTCCGGCACCAGCGAGAGCAGGCGGCGGGCGACCTCGATCAACACCGCATCACCGGCGGCGTGACCCATGGTGTCGTTGATGTCCTTGAAGTGGTCGACGTCGATCATCAGCACCGACGGCGGTGGCCGGCCGTCCTGCCGGTCGCAGGCCTCGGCCAGCCGCTCGGACAGTCGCACCCGGTTGGCCAGCCCGGTCAGCGGGTCCTCCAGGGCCATCCGCTCGAGCTCCACGCGGGCCGCCTCCAGCTCGGTGGTCCTTGCCGCGACCCGCATCTCGAGCTCGGCGTGCACGTCCCGCAGTTCGCCGGCCAGCATGTTGATGCCGGTGCTCACCGCATCGACCAGGTCCCGGCGCGCACTGATGTCCATCCGGGCGTCCAGGTCACCGGACGCCATCCGCACGACGACGTCGACCAGTTCCTCGAGACGTCGGTCCTGCGCCGGCTCAGTCACCCCGCTCACTGCGCGCCCTCTCGTCGCGCAGCCAGTGCAGGGCCTCGGCCCGGTCGGTGAAGTAGCGGGTGGCCGCCGACGGCTGGTTGACGCCGATCACGAAGGTGGCCATCACCCGGTCCACCGGGGTCTCGCCGAGCAGGGCGACCGCGGCGGTGCCGGACGGTTCGCCGAAGGCGTTGCGGGCGGCCGTGGTGACACCGGCGATCCCGGTCATGTCCACCAGCAAGGGGTGCATCCGGAAGCCGCCGCCGCAGAACTCCTCCATCCGGTCGGCGGCGTACCTGGCCAGGTCCTCGTCGATCATCAGGTCCGGCCGCCAGGACAGGTGCACCACCGAGTCCGCGTCCATCTCCAGGCGCAGCACGTCGTCGCCGCCGACCGGCGGCGTCGGGACGGGTTCGGAGAGCGGACGCACAGGGTCCAGAGTAGCGCCGCACACTGCTCCGACCGGGCCACATCCACCACCTGCATGACGCCGGAACATGCTGTACCGCAACGGTTTCCGGAACGTCTCTGCACACTTCCGACCGACCCCGGACACAGCCGGTGACGGCCCGGACCGCCATCGGGTGGCCGCGCACCGCCCACGACCGACCGGGCGGCACACCGAGGCAGCACGCGATCGCGGACCGAGGGTGCCCGGGCAGGGGCGGAATTCACCGTGCTGTGGCAACCTCGTTCCCATGCGGAGAACCACCGACGTCATGGTGATCGGTGCGGGTCTGGCCGGGCTGGTGGCGGCCACCGAGGCGGCGGACGCCGGGCGCCGGGTGATCGTCCTGGACCAGGAGCCGGCGGCCTCGCTGGGCGGGCAGGCCTGGTGGTCGTTCGGCGGGCTGTTCCTGGTCGACTCGCCCGAGCAGCGTCGCCTGGGCATCAAGGACTCGGCCGAATTGGCCCTGTCCGACTGGATGGGCACCGCCGGCTTCGACCGGCCGGAGGACCACTGGCCGCGCCAGTGGGCGCACGCCTACGTCGATTTCGCCGCCGGCGAGAAGCGGTCCTGGCTCAAGCAACAGGGCATCGCCCTGTTCCCGGTGGTGCAGTGGGCCGAGCGCGGCGGCTACGAGGCCGGCGGCCCGGGCAACTCGGTGCCCCGGTTCCACATCACCTGGGGCACCGGCCCCGGGGTGCTGACCCCGTTCGTCCGGCGGATCACCGAACACGTCCGGGCCGGCCGGGTGGAGATGGCGTTCCGGCACCGGGTGACCGCGCTGACCACCACCTCCGGTCCCGACGGCATCCGGGTCACCGGCGCCACCGGTGAGGTGCTGGTCCCGTCCGGCGCCGGCCGCGGCGAACCGTCCTCGCGCGAGGTCGACGGTGACTTCGAGATCGTCGCCGGCGCAACGGTCGTCACCTCCGGCGGAATCGGCGGGAACCACGACCTGGTGCGCCGCAACTGGCCCACCGGGTTCGGCGCCGCCCCGGCGACCATGATCTCCGGGGTGCCCGACTCGACCGACGGCCTGATGCTCGGCGTCGCGGCCCGGGCCGGCGGCCGGCTGATCAACGAGGACCGGATGTGGCACTACCCGGAGGGCGTGATCAACCACTCCCCGGTGTGGACCGGCCACGGCATCAGGATCCTGTCCGGGCCGAGCCCGCTCTGGATCGACGCCCTCGGCCGCCGGCTGCCCGCTCCGCTCTTCCCCGGCTTCGACGCCCTCGGCGCGCTGCGGCACATCACCGGCACCGGGCACGCACACTCCTGGTTCCTGCTCGACCGGCGCACCATCGGACCGGAGTTCGGCCTGTCCGGGTCGGAGCAGAACCCGGACCTCACCGGCCGTTCGGTGCGGAAGCTGTTGCGGGAGCGGGCCGGTGGCAAGATCACCCCGGCGGTGCAGCGGTTCCTGGACGACGGGGTGGACTTCCTGGAGGCGCCGACGCTGCCGGAGCTGGTGGCCCGGATGAACGAGCTGGCCGGTGCCGACCTGATCGACCCGGTGGCCCTGGAGCAGGTGGTGCGCGGCCGGGACCTCCAGGTGCGCACCGGGCTCGGCCACGACCCGCAGGTCACCGCCACGGCGATGGCCCGGACCTACTTCGGCGACCGCCGGATGCGGGTGGTCCCGCCGCACGAGATGCTGGACCCGGAGGCCGGGCCGCTGATCGCGGTGCGACTGCACGTGCTCACCCGCAAGACCCTGGGTGGCCTGGAAACCGACCTGACGGCAACGGTTCTCGGCAGCGACGGCAACCGGGTGGCCGGCCTGTACGCCGCCGGCGAGGCGGCCGGGTTCGGCGGCGGCGGGATGCACGGCCACCGGGCCCTGGAGGGCACCTTCCTCGGCGGGTGCCTGTTCAGCGGCCGCGTCGCCGGCCGCACCGCCGCGATCCTGGCCTGACCACCGTGCCTGATCCACCCCTGGCTGCGTGGCCGCGCGTGCGCGGGGGAACCATGGAGCCATGACCGACTCCACCAGCACCACGCCGATCCGCATCGGCGTCCAGCTCCAGCCGCAGCACGCCGACTACTCCGCCATCCGCGACGCCGTCCTGCGGGCCGAGGACCTCGGCGTCGACATGATCTTCAACTGGGACCACTTCTACCCGCTCTACGGCGATCCCGACGGCAAGCACTTCGAGTGCTGGACGATGCTCGGCGCCTGGGCCGAGCAGACGGAGCGGGTGGAGATCGGCGCGCTGGTCACCTGCGGCGGGTACCGCAACCCGGACCTGCTGGCCGACATGGCCCGCACGGTCGACCACATGTCCGGCGGCCGGCTGATCCTCGGCATCGGCAGCGGCTGGTTCGCCAAGGACTACGAGAACTACGGCTACGACTTCGGCACCGCCGGCAGCCGGCTGGACCTGCTCGGCGAGTACCTGCCGCGGATCCGGGACCGGTTCGCGCAGCTGAACCCGGCGCCCACCCGGGAGATCCCGGTGATGATCGGCGGCGGCGGCGAGCGCAAGACGCTGCGCTACGTGGCCGAGTACGCGCACATCTGGCACGCCTTCGGCGACCTGGAGACGATGACGCACAAGTCGGCCGTGCTGGACCGGCACTGCGCCGACCTCGGCCGGGACACCGCGGCGATCGCCCGGTCCACCTCGGCGCCGGCCGACGTGACGGACACCGCGCAGGCGGACGCGCTCGTCGACCTCGGCTTCAGCATGTTCACCGTCGGCGTCGGCGGCCCGGACTACGACCTGGACGCGCTCGCCTCCTGGGTGCGCTGGCGGGACTCCCGGGTCGGCTGATCCGGGCGGGTCGCCCGCCACCCGTTCGCCGGGTGACCGTGACCAGAACTTCACATCACGAATCGGTGTCGGTGCCGTGCCGGGGCATTCGGTTCGGATAAGAAAGTGGTGGTCAGGAGCAATCCGTCGCGCCGCCGGGGACGTATCACGCGCGACGGGGGCGGTTCCTGCCCACGCAGTACACCTCACGAGCAGGGTGAGGGATTCCGGCAGCGATCGAGCGGTAGAGGATGGGGCGGCGCGTGCTTCCCACGGCCAGCAGTGACGTGCATCTGTTCGACGAGGACGACTCGGTCCTCGGCCCCGTCGACCACCCGACCTACGGGGGCATCCGGCTGCCCGACGGCCGGGCGTTCGCGTGGTCGGAGTACGGCAGCCCGCGCGGCGTGCCGTGCCTGCTGATCCCCGACCTCGGGTCCTCGCGGCTCGCCCCGACCTGGCTGCTGCACGATTCGGCGCTGCCGACCTCGATCCGGCTGCTGGCCCTGGACCGACCGGGCACCGGCGAGTCCGACCCGGTGGGCCTGGGCGGGCGGCACGACCCGGCCGACGACCTGGCCCATCTGGTGCAGACCCTGGCCGTCGGCCGGATCGCGGTGATCGGCATCGGCGAGGGCGTGGACGACGCCATGGCCTTCGCCGCACGCCACCCGCGGATGGTCACCGGCGTCACCGCGGTGACCGTCCGGCTGTCCGATGCGCCGGCCCCTCGCCGCTCCCTGCGACGCCCGTTCGGCGACCGCCGTGTCCCGGTGTCCGGCGCTGTCCCGCAATGGAGTGCCGCGCTCGGCGACGGGGCCGATCTCACCGACATCTCCTCCTGGCAGCGGGCTCTCGATCGACTCGACGAGCGTGCGCTGCTCGCCCTCGGCGATCGGTGGCAGGAGGACGACTTCCGGGCGGCGGTCGCCGCCGACGCCGGCGAGAGCGGTGGCGACTGGCGCGGGATCGCCGGCGGATCGCCGTCCCGGTCCTGGGTCGACGCGCCGGCGCTGCAGCAGTTGCCGGTGCGGTTCTGGCACGGGCAGTCCGAGGCACCGACCCCGCTGAGCGAGGTCCGGGCCCTGGTCGCCGGCCGCCCCACCTGGGAGCTGTCGGCGGTGTCGGCCCCGAGCGCGCTGCTCGGCTGCTGGCCGCAGATCCTCTCCACCGCCGCGGCCGGTTTCCGCGCCCCCACCGCTGCCTGACCGGGCACCCGGGATTTCCCTGACATCCCGCCCATCCGTCGGACCCACCCCTCCGAACACCTCTGCACAGGCGTAGTGACCACCGGTCCGTCGGGCCGGGCAGACAACACGGAGGGGTGGACGGCGTGTCAGGAGACGACCGCAGAACGGCCATCGCGGTGGCGGCGGTGGAACTGGTGTCCGAGGAGGGCGTCCGCGCCCTGACCCATCGCAGCATCGACCGGCGGATGGGGCTGCCGGAGGGCTCGACCTCGTACTACATGCGCACCCGGCGTGCCCTGCTCAAGGGCATGGTCGAGGAGCTGTCCCGGCAGGGCGGCCGCGACTTCCAGGTGATGGCCGAGATGACCGAGCGCCGTGAAGGTCTCGGCCCGGACACCGTCGGGCTGTTCGCCGCCTCGGTGGTGGTGGCGACGCTGACGCAGCGGCGTGCCCAGGCCGCCGCCCGGATCGCGCTGGCCACCGAGCTGACCGCCGATCCCGAGCTGCACGCGCAGATCACCTCGCGCGCCCCGTCCCGGGAGCCGCTGCTGAACGTCGTCGGCGGCATGTTGTCCCGCCTCGGGGTGCGCGACGCCCGGCGCCGCGCGGCCGATCTGGTGGCGATGATGGACGGGATGATCTTCGACCGGATCGCCGGCGCCCGGATGAACGAGCCGTTCCGCGCCGGTGAGGTGCACCTGCAGCTCACCGACACCTTCGGTTCCTGGGTGCGCGGGCTGCTGGCCTCCGACGCCGCACACCGGCAGTCGACCGGCCATGCCCCGATCACCACCGGACCGACCCCGGTGGCCCGGACCCCGCACATCCCGGCCGCCCGCGCGGTGCGGTAGCCGCCCGGAGCCGTCAGCCGATGGTGCCGGTGCGCACCACCTCGCGGTACCAGAGCGCCGAGTCCTTCGGCGTCCGCAGCTGCGTGTCGTAGTCGACCCGGATGATGCCGAAACGCCTTTCGTAGCCGAACGACCACTCGAAGTTGTCCAGCAGCGACCAGACGAAGTAGCCGCGCAGGTCGATGCCCTGCTCCAGCGCGTCGAGCGCCGCGGTGAAGTGCCGGCGCAGGTAGTCGATCCGGTTCTCGTCGTGCACGGCGCCGTCCGGCGCCACCTCGTCGTCGAAGGCGGCGCCGTTCTCGGTGACCATCAGCGGGGTGTCCGGGAAGCGGCGGCCGATCCGGACCAGCAGGTCGCGGAAGGCGTCCGGGTCGATGTTCCAGCCCATCGCGGTGTACGGGCCGGGCTGCGGCAGGAACTCGACGTCCTCGCAGCCGACCCACGGGCTGCCCGCGCCGTCGCCGTGCCCGTCCGCCTGCTGGCGCTCGCCGGTGCCGTCGTAGAACCGGGCCCGGCTGGAGGAGTAGTAGTTCACCCCGAGGATCGACAGCGGGATGCGGATCAGCGCCAGGTCGCCGTCATGCACGAACGACCAGTCCGTGACATGAGAGGTGTTGTCCAGCAACGACTGCGGGTAGGCACCCTCGAGCATCGGGCCGAGGAACACCTCGTTGCCGACGTCGTCGATCTTCGCGACCGCCGCCCGGTCCGCCGCCGAGTCCGGGTCCACCGGGTGCGTCACGTGCAGGTTCAGCGTCACCGACACCTTGGTGTCCGCACCCAGCACCTCACGGACGGCGGCACCGGCCAGCCCATGCGCGAGGTTCAGGTGGTGCGCGGCGGCCAGGGCGGCGGCGCCGTCGGTGCGGCCGGGCGCGTGCACCCCGGAGGCGTACCCGAGATAGGCGGCGCACCAGGGTTCGTTGAGCGTGGTCCACACCGAGATGCGATCACCCAGCTCCTGCGCCATCCGGCGCGCGTACTCAGCGAACAGATAGGCGGTCTGCCGGTTGGTCCAGCCGCCCTCGTCCTCCAGCTCCTGCGGCAGGTCCCAGTGGTAGAGCGTGACGACCGGTTCGATGCCGGCCGCCAGCAGGGCGTCGACCAGCGTGGAGTAGAAGGCGATGCCCTCGGCGTTGAACTCCCCGCGGCCGCCCGGCTGCACCCGCGGCCAGGCGATGGAGAAGCGGTAGGCCTTCAGCCCGAGATCCTTGATGTGGCCGATGTCCTCGGCCCACCGGTGGTAGTGGTCGTCGGCGACGTCACCGGTGTCGCCGCCGAGCACCTTGCCCGGCGTGTGCGAGAACGTGTCCCAGATGGACGGTCCGCGGCCGCCCTCGGCGACGGCGCCCTCGATCTGGTACGACGCGGTGGCCGACCCCCAGGTGAAGTCCTCGGGGAAGCGGCGGGTCGGAGTGCTCATCGTCGGGTCCTTCGTCCTCGTCCCCGGCGGGCGCCGGTACGCCCGGCGCCGGACGCCGGGCCAGCGTAACGCTGCCGACCAGGATCCCTCCCAGGACGAGTCCCAGCCCGAGGAGCTGCCGGACCCCGAGGGTCTCGCCGGCCAGCAGCACCCCCAGCAGCACCCCGGTCACCGGGTTGAGCAGGCCGACGAGTCCGACCGTCGCCGCCGGCAGCCGGCGCAGTCCGGTGAACCAGCAGAGGAACGCCAGTGCGCCGGCAACGACCGCGACGTAGCCGAACGCCAAGATGCCCGCGGCGTCGGTGGACGGCGGGCCGCCCTCGACGAGGACGGCGACCGGGACCAGCACCAGACCGCCGGCCAGCAACTGCCAGGAGGTGCTGACCAGCACGTCGGTGTCGTCCCGCCAGCGCTTGGCCAGGATGTAACCGACGGACGACATCAGCATCGCGGCCACGGACGCCAGCACCCCGGTGATGCCGACACCGGTGGCACCGGAGAGCAGCAGCAGCGCCACCCCGACGATGCCGACCAGCGCACCGCACACCTGCCGCAGCCGCGGCCGCTCGCCGGCGAGACCCCAGGCCAGCAGCATCATGGCGACCGGCGAGGTGGCCATCACCGACGACGCGATGCTGGTCGGCAGCAGCTGTGAGGCGAGGTAGATGAGCGTGAAGAAGGCGCCGACGTTGAGCACTCCGAGCACCAGCGACTTCCACCACCAGCTGCCGTGCGGTCGCCGCGGGCGGATCGCCCAGAGCAGCAGACCGGCCGGCAGGGCGCGGAGTGCGGCCCCCCACAACGGATGTCCGGCCGGCAGGAAATGGTGGGTGACGTAGTAGTTGGACCCCCAGGCGATCGGCGCGACCGCCGTCACCAGGATCCAGCGGAATGTAGCTTCCATGGAAGCTACCGTAGCAGAGTATCTTCCTCGGAAGATACTCTGTCGGGGTGACCGTCCCGGAGAGCCCCGACCACGTCGCCCGCATCCAGGCCGCCTGGGCCCGGGAGCGACCCGACCTGGACGTGCGCGCCCAGGGGGTGATCGGCCGGCTGCACCGGGTCGGCGCCCATCTCACCGAGCGACTGTGCCTGGTGTACAAGCGGTTCGGGCTCGCCGAGGGCGAGTTCGACGTGCTCAGTACGCTGCGCCGGGCCGGGGCGCCGTTCGAGCTGGCCCCGGGTGAACTGGCCGCGCACACCATGGTCACCACGGGTGCGATGACGAAGCGGATCGACCGGCTGGAGCGGGACGGTCTGGTCACCCGGCGCCCCAGCGTCACCGACGGCCGCGGCCGGGTGGTGGCGCTGACGCCGGCCGGCCGGGACCTGATCGACGAGGCGTTCACCGCGCACATGCGCAACGAGCGGGAGCTGCTGGACCAGCTGGACCCGGCCGACGCGGAGCTGCTGGAAGGCGCGCTGACCAGGTGGCTCGCCGTCTTCGAAAGCCGTGCCGCGGTGGGCGGTGTCCCGTTAGATTGACGCCATGACGGCTCCGGGCCCCACGGTGGACGACCTGCTGGACGACGCGGCCCTGCTGTCGCTCGAGCACCAGCTGCATCTCAAGGACCTCGGCGGCCCGCCGGAGGACGCCGCGGTGCACCTGCTGGGCGATGCCGATCCCGAGCGCGGCACCTTCCGCTGGGTGTGGGCGGATCCGGAGGGCCATCCGCCCGCGGCGACCGGGCTCGCCGAGTGGCTGCGCGGGTTCGGTGAGCAGCACGGTGTGCCGGTGTTCACCCGGGCCGAGATCCCGTTCGCCGAGCTGCCCGGCTCCCCGGCCGATGCGCATCGGGTGGCGGCCACGATGTGCGAGCTGGCGAAGCCGGTGTCCGGACGCTGGACGGCGGTGCTCACCGGCGACGGCACTGTCCGCACGGCGGCCCTGCTGGACCACCGTTCGCTCGAACTCGGGGAACCGGTGCCGGCCCGGGCGCTGCGGGTGCTCGCCGAGGGCCTCAACGAGCTGCCGATCACCCTGCACCGGCGCGCGCTCGCCACCTACGGCCGGCTCCGCGGGCTGCAGGTGCACGACAACCCCGACGGCAGCATGTCCCTCGACATGCCGGGCCTGCGCGCCGTCGTCCGCCCGCTCCCCGCCCGCCGCGCCGACTTCGGTCCCCCGCAGCACGCCGCCGAGGACGACGGCACCCACCACCTCGCCGGCCCCGCCGTCGACATCAAGTACCGCTTCGACTGAGAAGGGGCGCGCCGTGCGCACTGCGGCGAACTGCGCGACGTGGTGGCACGCCGGCGTGTTCCCGGCCTACGTGCGCCTGCCGCATCCGGCCTACATCCCCGGCAGTCCCTCGGACGTGGAGATCACCTGGCGGGAACAGGCACGAGCCAGAGGCGTCCGTCTCGATCCGTCGGTCTCCTGGGACGACCTCGACGCCGAGGCCGACAGGATCCTGCAGAGACCGGTGGTGGGCACGTCGCCCGAGCACATCATGGCCGCCGTCCTCGACCTGCTGCACGTCGAGGGTGGGGACCTGGTCTCCGGGTTCCGGGATGTACTCCCCGTGCCGGACATCCCGCTGCGCGACGACTTCTGGCTGGACGCTCCCGGCAGGCATCATTGCGGTCTGGTCGACCGGCAGGCGGTCGATGTGGCCACCGCCGCCGGCCGCTCACCGAACCTGTTGTGGCCGGCAGGCGACGACGCCATCGCGCCGCCATGGCTGGTGGTCGTCGAGATCGACGACCGCAGCACGATCGTCGCCTGCAGCCGTGAGATCGCCGACCGACTCCTCGGACTACCGGGGATCGAGTCCTGGGAATTGCGCGACCCGGTCACCACCTGACGCGCTCACCGCCGGCCGAGCAGCACCCGCACCGTCGAGAGGTCCGGCACCGGGAGCAGGCCGTCGAGAGCGGCCTCCAGGTGGGCGGCGAAGGCTAGCCGATCAAGGCCCGGGGCCGGCAGCATCTCCGGGCCGAGGGCGGAGCAGACCAGGCCGAACACCTCCTCCGCGGTGAGCTGCACCGTACTGTCGCGAGCCATCTCGGTGACCCGGAACCCGTTGTCCTCCATGGCCAGGCGCAGGCCGGCGAGCTCCTCCGGGCTGGTGGCGCAGGTGCGGGTCAGGGTGATCCCGAACCACTGCTCGATCGCCGACCGCAGCGCCCGGCTCGCCGCTGTCGACTGCATCCAGATCGGCGTCCCGTTCGCCAGTACCGCCAGCCCGCCGCCCGCCGGCAGCACCCGGGCGGCGTCGGCGAACAGCCGCCGGTGGTCCATCAGGTGGATCGCGGTGCCGACGGTGATCAGCCGCAGCGTCCCCGGTCCGAGCGCCACGGCGACAGCGGGCAGTGCGGTGGCGTCGGCCAGCACCGGGAGCAGGTTCGCCGTGCCCGCGCGGCCGGCCCGCCGGCGCGCGTACCGGAGCATGTCCGCGGACGGGTCGAGCGCGATCACCGTCGCCATCCGGCGGGCCAGTGGCACGCTCAACTGCCCGGTGCCGCAGCCGATGTCGATCGCCACCGCACCGTCGGCCGCGCACGCGGCGACGAGCTCGTCGACCAGGTCCTCCGGGTAGTCCCGGCGGTACCGGTCGTAGAACGCCGCCACCTCACCGCTGAAGTCGGGGACCTCGTCCAACTGGACCGGCGCATCCGTCGGGAACGTCATGGCCCCTGACGCTAACGGGCAACCGGCCCCGGGACCGCGCGGTCCGCCACCGGCGGACGCTCAGCGCGCCCCGAGCGCGTGCTCCACGGCGAGCTGGTTGAGCCGGACGAAGGCGTAGCCGCGCTCGCCCGCCTTGTCCGCGTCGAAGGTCTCGAAGGAGGCGGTGTCGGCGAGCAGGTCGGCAGTGGACTCGCCGTCGGCGAGCGTCGGCCGGGCGAGCTCGGCGACGCCCGAGGTGGCCAGCGCCTCCTGCACCTCCGGGTCGGCGCGGAAGGCCAGCGCCCGCTCCTTCAGGATCAGATAGGTGCGCATGTTGGCCGTCACCGAATCCCACACACCGTCGTAGTCCTCGGTACGGGAGGGCTTGTAGTCGAAGTGCCGCGGGCCGTCGTAGCGCGGACCGCCACCCGGGAAACCGTTCTCGACCAGGTCGACGGTGAAGAACGCCGACAGCAGGTCGCCGTGCCCGAACACCAGGTCCTGGTCGAACTTGATGGACCGCTGGCCGTTCAGGTCGATGTGGAAGAGCTTGCCGGCCCAGAGCGCCTGCGCGATGCCGTGCGTGTAGTTGAGCCCGGCCATCTGCTCGTGCCCGGTCTCCGGGTTCACGCCGACGATGTCGCCGTGCTCGAGCGTGGCGATGAAGGCCAGCGCGTGCCCGACCGTCGGCAGCAAGATGTCGCCGCGCGGCTCGTTCGGCTTCGGCTCCAGCGCGATCTTCAGCCCGTAGCCCTGGTCCTTGATGTAGGCCGCGACCAGATCGATGCCCTCGCGGTAGCGGTCGAACACCGCCGACAAGTCCTTGGAGCCGTCGTACTCGCTGCCCTCCCGGCCGCCCCACATGACGAACGTCTCCGCACCGAGGTCGGCAGCGAGATCGACGTTGCGCAGCACCTTCCGGAGCGCGAAACGGCGGACGCCGCGGTCGTTGGACGTGAGCCCGCCGTCCTTGAACACCGGGTGCGAGAAGAGGTTCGTGGTCACCATCGGCACGGCGATGCCGGTGCGGTCCAGGGCGGCACGGAAGTCGGCGATGATCCTGTCGCGGGTGGCGGCGTCGGAGCCGAAGGGGATCAGGTCGTCGTCGTGGAAGGTCATCCCCCAGCCGCCGAGTTCGGCGAGCTTCTCGACCGCGACGATCGGGTCCAGCGGCGCGCGGGTGGCCTCGCCGAACTGGTCCCGGCCGAGCCAGGACATGGTCCACAGACCGAAGCTGAAGTGGTCGGCCGGGGTGGGCTGGAACGGCATCAGGACGTCCTTGTCGTGTCGTCGGACCGGGCGACGGTGTGATCACCCTTATTTGTCTGGTCAGTGAACTTATGCCCTTCCGCCGGTATGGTCAAGACGTGACCGGCGGCGAGGGAGCGGTACGAGCTCTCCGGACGGGCGGTGCCACCCCCGCCCGGCAGGCCCAGCTGCGCGAGCACAACCTCGGGATCGTGCTCGGCGAGATCCTGCACAGCCCCGGCCCGATCTCCCGGGCCGACATCTCCGGCCGCACCGGCCTCACCCGGACCACGGTCTCCGCGCTGGTGGACCAGCTGCTGCAGGCCGGCATGGTGGCCGAGCTGCCCGTCGTCCGCTCCCGCACGGCGGGCCGCCCTGCGGTCCCGTTGATCCCGGCCACCGGCACCATCGCCGCGGTCGGGCTCGAGGTCAATGTCGACTACCTGGGCGTGCGGGTGCTGGACCTGGCCGGCGAGGTGATCGCCGAGCGGGTGGTGCCGGGTGACCACCGCCGACGGGAGCCGGCCGAGGTGCTCGGCGCCCTGGCGGATCTGTTCGCGGCCACCGTCTACCCGCTGAGCAAGCGCGAGATCCCGCTGGCCGGCGCCTGTGTCGCGCTGCCCGGCCTGATCGACAGCGGCACCGGCCCGCTGCGCATCGCGCCGAACCTGCACTGGTCGGGGGTGGATGTGGTCGCCCTGCTCGCCGGACAGCCTGCGCTGCACGACGTCCCGATCCGGATCGCGAACGAGGCCACGCTCGGCGCGCAGGCGGAGAACGCGGCGCTGCGCGGTGCCGACGTGCAGTCGTTCCTCTACGTCTCCGGCGAGATCGGCATCGGCGGAGCGATCGTGCTGGACCGGCGGCTGTGGGCCGGCTCCCGCGGGTGGGGCGGCGAGATCGGGCACACCACCGTCGATCCCACCGGTCCGGAGTGCGGCTGCGGGTCGACCGGCTGCCTGGAGATGTTCGCCGGCAAGGACGCCCTGATGTCCGCCGCGGGCCTGGACCGGGACCTGCCGGTCGACGCCCTGGTCGCTGCGGCCACCGCCGGCCGGAAGGCAGCGACGCGGGCGATCGAGGACGCCGGCCGGGCCCTGGGCATCGCCCTCTCGGGGGCGCTGAACCTGCTGGACGTGGACACCGTGGTACTCGGCGGCCTGTATGCCCCGCTCACCGACCTGCTGGTACCTGCTGTGCAGGAACAGCTCTCGCGGCGCGTGCTGGCCCATCCCTTCGCCCCGGTGACCATCCGTCCGGCCGTCGTCACCGACCACGCCGCCCTCACCGGCGCCGCCCGGTCGGTGCTGGACGAGGTGCTCGCCGATCCCTCCACCTGGATCTCCCGCGCGGGCTGACCGGTACCGGGTCACAGGTACGGTGCAGCCATGGACCTGATGCAGGCACACGGCAGCGGCCTCCGCCGGTTCGACGAGCGGGTGCACCAGATCCACCCGACGCAGTGGGGATCGGCGACGCCGGACACCGACTGGACGGTGCGCGACCTGGTGAACCACCTGGTGGGCGAACAGCTCTGGGTACCGGACCTGCTCGGCGGGGCGAGCATCGCCGAGATCGGCGATCGCTACGACGGCGACGTGCTCGGCGACGACCCGGTCGCCGCCTGGTCGGCCGCCTCCATCGCCGCGCGGGCCGCCTGGACAGCGCCGGGGGCGACCGAGCGCACGGTGCAGCTGTCCACCGGACCGTCCCCGGCCACCGAGTACCTGCGGCAGATGACCTTCGACCTCGTCGTGCACTCGTGGGACCTGGCCCGCGCGATCGGCGCACCCGAGGACATGCCCAACGACCTGGTGCACTTCGTCCTGGAGGACATGCGCGGCGAGATCGCGCGGTGGCAGGGCTCCGGGATGTTCGCCCCGCCGCTCGACACCGCCGCCTGCACCGACGATCTCACCGAGCTGCTGGCGCTGACCGGGCGCAAGCGCTGACCGGTTACATCTGCTCCGGCGAGGTCACCCCGAGCAGGTCCAGACCCTGCACCAGCACCGCCAGGGTGAGTGCGCACAGCTGCAGCCGGGAGGCCCGCACCTGCGGGTCCTCGGCCTTGAGCACCGGGCAGGCGTCGTAGAAGGCGGTGAACGTCTGCGCCAGCCGGAACAGGTAGGCGCAGAGCCGGTGCGGTTCCAGCAGTTCGCCGACCTCCTCGACCGTGGCGCCGAATCCGAGCAGCCCGAGACCGAGTGCCCGCTCGGCCTTCTCGTCGATCAGGATGGCGGTGCCCGGCTCCGCGGCCACGCCCTGCTCGGCCGCGCGGCGCAGGATCGACCGGATCCGGGCGGCCGCGTACTGCAGGTACGGCCCGGTGTTCCCGGACAGCGCCAGCATCCGGTCGAAGTCGAAGGTGTACTCGGTGTCGTGCGCGACGGACAGGTCCGCGTACTTCACCGCGCCGATGCCGACGGCCTGCGCGATCTCCGCCCTCACCGCGGGATCCAGTTCGGGGCGCGCAGTGTCGACCACCGCGGAGGCCCGCTCCACGGCCTCGTCCAACAACGCACCCAGCCGCACCGGGGCGCCGCTGCGGGTGCGCAGGATCTTGCCGTCGGAGCCGAGCACGTTGCCGATCTGCACGTGGATCGGCTCCGTGCCGCCCAGCCAGCCGGCCAGCCGGGCGGTGGTGAAGACCATCTGTAGGTGCAGGTGCTGCGGCGAGCCGATCACGTAGGCGATGCGGTCGGCGTGCAGCTGCTGCGCGCGGTACTTGATGGTGGCGAGATCCGTGGTGCCGTAACCGTATCCGCCGTCGGACTTGCGGATGATCAGCGGCACCGGCTTGCCCTCGCGGCCGGTGAAGCCCTCGAGGAACACGCACAGCGCGCCCTCGCTGACCACGGCCAGGCCCTTGGCCTCGAGCTCGTCGCAGATGTCGGCGAGCACGTCGTTGTACCGGCTCTCGCCCATCAGGTCGGCGTCGGTGAGGGTCACCCCGAGCTGCGCGTAGATCCGGTTGAAATAGCCCTTGGACAGGTCGACCAGGTCGGTCCAGATGGTCAGCGTGTCCGCATCGCCGCCCTGCAGCGAGACCACCCGCAGTCGCGCCCGGTCGGCGAAATCGCCGCCGCCGTCGAACTTCTCCCGGGCCGCCTGGTAGAAGGCGTTGGGGTCGGTGGCCAGCAGCGCGGCGTCGGCGGAGTCCTCGCCGACCTCCAGCAGGTGCTCGATGAGCATGCCGAACGGGGTGCCCCAGTCACCGATGTGGTTCTGCCGGATCACCGTGTGCCCGAGGTGACCCAGGGTGCGGGCCAGGCTGTCGCCGACCACGGTCGTGCGCAGATGCCCGACGTGCATCTCCTTGGCGACGTTCGGCGCCGAGTAGTCGATCGGGATGCGCTGCGGGGTCGGGGTGGGCACCCCGAGCCGGGCGTCGGCCAGCTGCCGGTCGGCCTGCAGGCCGATCCAGTCGTCGCGCAGGGTCAGGTTGAGGAACCCGGGGCCGCTGATCTCCACCTCCCGGCAGATGTCCTCGACCTGCAGCTGACCGGCGATCGCGGTGGCGATGTCGCGCGGCTTGCGGCCCAGCCGCTTGGCCAGCGGCAGCGCGGCGTTGGCCTGGAAGTCGGCGAACTGGGACGGCCGGATCACCGGGTCGGCGGCGGCGTACTCGGGGCCGAAGGCGGCGGCCATCGCCTGCTGGACGCGGGCGGTCAGGGCGGCGGCGGGGTCCAGCGGGGAGTCCTGGGTTGCTGCGGGCACCCCACTACGCTAATCGAGCGCACCACCCGGTTCCGACCACGCAGGTCAGACCCGCTTCAGGGTGCCGATCATGACCGCCTCGAGGGTGACCTCGGTGGCCGCCCCGGTCCCGCCGCCGGCGAAGGTCACCGCGGTGTCGTCGTCACCGTTCCCACCAGGGGCCTTCCAGCTGAAGACGTCGCCGTCGTAGTGCACGAGCGGGGCGGCGAGCTTGTTCGGCCCCACCCCGGTGATCTCCAGGGCGTCGCCCTGCACCGCCACGGTGATCTGCCCCAGGTAGTCGTTGGCGTAGTCGCCCGCGTAGTCGGTGAGCGCGCGCGCGGCCTTCGGCGAGGCGGGCGGCGGCTCCGCGACGCTGCTCCGGTTGATGTAGAAGTTGCCGTAGATGGCGCCGAAGAACTCGACCCAGTCGCGCTCCACCTCGCCGGTGCGCACCAGGTCGGTGAACGAGGTGGTGATCGCCTCGACCGCGCCGATCGGCGAGCCGTTGGACAGGGCGACGATGCCGATCTTCCCGGCCGGCAGCATCGTGTAGCTGGTCCCGGTGCCGACGAAGAACGCGCCGGCGTGCCCCCAGGTGATGTGCCCGGTCGAGGTGGTGCCGACGTTCACGCCGTAGCCGTAGAACCCGGCCCGGTCCACGTCCGCCGTCGGGGCGTTGTTCACGATGTGCGGACCGTGCATCTCCAGCAGCGCCGCGTCGTCGATGAAGTCCTCGCCGTCCAGCTTCCCGCCGTCCAGCACCACCGTCATCCACTTCGCCATGTCCAGCACGTTCGAGCTGACGCCGCCGGCCGGTGACTGCGGGTCGGCGTCGCGCTTGTACAGCGGCTGGAAGTCCTTCTCGGCGACCCGGAAGTGGATGATCGCCTTGTTGTCCCGGGCCAGGTAGTCCGCGTATTTCGAGCTGGTCGAGGTCATGCCGATCGGCCTGTAGACGTCGGCCTGGCAGAGATCCTCCCAGCTGCGGCCGTCGGCGGCGGCGACCGCCTCGCCGCCGAGGGTGAGGCCGAAGTTCGTGTAGTGGTAGGTGATCCGGAACGGGTCGAGGGGGAAGAGCCGGAGCCGGGAGAGCACGTAGTCCCGATCGTAGCCGAAGCCCTCGAGCTCGTCGCCGGCGGTGCCGGGCAGGCCGGTGCGGTGCGCGAAGCAGTCGGAGATCTGCACCATCGAGGTGACCGCAGGGTCGGAGAGCTCGAAGTCGGGCAGGTGGTCGGTGACCTTGTCCGCCCAGGTCACGGTCTTGTCGGTGACCGCCTTGGCGACGCAGGTCCCGGCGATGGACTTGGACACCGAGGCGAGCTGGAAGACGGTCTCCGGGTCGACCGCGGCATCCTTGCCGACCTCGCGGACGCCGAAGCCCTTCTGGTAGAGCACCTCCCCCTCGTGCACCACCGCGACCGCGATGCCGGGTACGCCGGTGCGTTCCATCGCGTCGGCCACCATGTCGTCGAGTGCGGCGACCGCGGCGTCGATCTTGTCCTTGGTGATCTCCGCGGTGCTGTACGCCGCCGGGGCCGTCTCGCCCACCGGCGCGTTCCCGGTGGCCACCGGCGCCTCGGTGCTGCTGGTGGCCGTGGCGCTCCCGGCCGCCGTGCTGCTCGTGGGAGGTGAGTCGCTGGACATCGCAGTCGTCTCGGCCACCGGCGCCGCCGTGCTCCTCGCCCCGCCGCTGTCGGTGGACGTGCAGGCGGCCAGCGGGACGCCGACGAGTCCGGTCAGGGCTGCGGTGAGTGCTGTCCGGCGGGGGATCGCCATGGGTCCTGCTCGTCTCTTCTCGCGCGGAAGGCCATCGATCACGGTGTGATCGCCCCTGACAATGGCACGTTCTTCGCGTCCGGGGAAGAACCGGGCGGCATCGGTGGACCGCGACATCCATTCGTGTGCCTGACAACTCGGCTCCGGTCACGGTGGGTCAACGGCGGTCCCGGACGTCAATGGACCCAGGTCGCCAGATGTCGCCGGGTTCAGGACTCCAGCACGACGTCGGCGGCCTGCTTGTCCGGGCGCAGCCCGCGCCAGGCCGCCTGCCGCACCACCCCGTCCCGGGTCCACTCGGTGAACCGCACCTCGCCGACAAGCTCCGGACGGACCCAGCGCGCGTCCCGGGTCTCCTCGCGCGGCAGGTCGCCGGTGATCGGGGTGGTCTTCCGGGCGAGCGGCTTCAACCGGCGCATCAGGTCGTCCAGCATGGCGTCGGTGAACCCGGTGCCGACCCGGCCGACGTACCGCCAGCCCGGCTTCCCGTCGTCCCCGACCTCGGGGATGCCCAGCAGCAGCGCGCCCAGCGACCCCTCCCGCCGACCGGCACCCGGTCGCCAGCCGACGATCACCACCTCCTGCATGCGTTGGTTCTTGATCTTGATCCAGGTGTGGACGCGCTTGCCGGACTGGTAGACGCTGTCGGACTTCTTGGCGATGACCCCCTCCCAGTCGAGCTCGCGACTGCGGGCCAGCGCCTGCTGCACGTCACCGTCGAGGGCGTCCGGCACGGTGACGAACTCGCCGTCCAGCGGCATGGCCTGCAGGACCTGGCGGCGCAGGTCGTACCCGCGGCGCAGCAGTGAGACACCGTCCAGGAACAGCACGTCGAACACGTGGTAGCGCACCGGTTGTTCCTGTGACAGTCGGGCGATCTCCGCTGCCTTGGCCACGTTCATCCGGTTCTGCATCAACCCGAAGTCGGTGCGGCCCTTGGCATCCAGCGCCACGATCTCGCCGTCGAGGACCGCCGAGTGGCCGTGCAGCAGGTCGGTCAGCTCGGCCAGCTCGGGGTAGACCGCGGTGATGTTCCGGCCGGTGCGGGAGGTCAGCCGCAGCACATCGGGCCCGACCTCCGCCATCGCCCGGATGCCGTCCCACTTGCCCTCGTACCGCCACTGTTCCGGGTCGGCGACGTCCTGCGGGCGGCCCGCGGTGGCGAGCATCGGCCGCAGGTCGTCCGGCGGCGGGGGCGGCGGCTCGTCGTCGGTACCGGCCGGTTCGTGGGTGACCTTGCCGTCGTCATCGAGAGGTCCGGCGGCGTCGATGATCTCGTCCATCTCGGCGTTCGTCATCGCCACCACCGGCGGCAGCGCCTCCTGATCCTTGGTGCGGTGCATCAGCCAGTTCTTGTCCTTGGTGCGGATGAGCGCGAACCGGCCCTTCGCGCGCTCGCCGTGCAAGGTGACGATGACCTCGCTGTCCCGCCACTTCTCGGTCTCGTAGGTGCCGTGGTCCCAGATCAGCACGCGACCGCCGCCGTACTCGGCGCGCGGGATTCGCCCGGCGAAGTCGGCGTACTCCATCGGGTGGTCCTCGGTGTGCACCGCGAGCCGGTTGTGGCTGCCGTCGGTCGGGATGCCCTTCGGCAGCGCCCACGACACCAGCACCCCGTCGTGCTCCAACCGGAAGTCCCAGTGCAGGGCGCGGGCGTGGTGCTCCTGGATGACGAAGGTGTCGTCGTTGCCCTGCGGCAGGTCCGCGTTCTCGGTGGGTACCGGTTCCGGCGTGCGGTCCGCGGAGCGCATCGACCTGTAGGTGGCCAGCTTGTCCGGCTTCGGCTTCTCGGCCGGCTTCTCCTTGGTGGCCGTCCGGGCCTTCCGGCGGGTCTTCCGCCCGGGTCCGGGGTCCAGGTCCGCCAGCAGATCGCCCTGGGAGTCCAGGCGCCGCAACACCTCCCGGTAATCCAGGTGCTGCAGGTCGGGGTCGTCGAGCTCGTCCCAGGTGCGCGGGGTGGCGACGGTCGGCCGGTCGCGGCCGCGCAACGAGTAGGGCGCGATGGTGGTCTTGGCGGCGTTGTTCTGCGACCAGTCGATGAAGACCCGGCCGCCGCGCACCGACTTGGTCATCTTGGAGGTGACCTGCTTCGGCATCTCCTGCTCGACGGAGCGGGCCAGTTCGTGCGCCCAGGCGGAGGCTTCGTCGGAGGTCATCGAGTCGGCCAGGTGCGTGTAGAGATGCAGGCCCTTGGCGCCGCTGGTGACCGGGAACAGTTGCAGCCCTTCGAGATCCAGCCGGTCGCGGAGTACCTTCGCCACCGCTGCGCAGTCGGCGAGGGTGACGCCGGGGCCGGGGTCGAGGTCGAAGACGAGCCGGTCCGGCCGGCCGACGGAGCCGTCGGCGTCGAACCGCCACTGCGGGACGTGCAGTTCGAGGGCACCGTTCTGCCCCATCCAGGCCAGGCCGGCGGGCGAGTCGACGAGGGGGTAGATGACGTCGCCGCTGGAGTGCGGGATGGCCTGGCGCTGCATCCAGGACGGGGTGGCGTGGTCGACGTTCTTCTGGAAGAAGGGCTGGGCCGAAGTGCCGTTGGGCCACCGTTTGCGGGTGACCGGGCGTCCGGCGATGTGCGGCAGCATGGCGACCGCGACCTCGGCGTAGTACGCGATGATCTCGGACTTCGGGGTGCGGGTCGCAGGGTAGAGGATCTTCGACAGGTTGGTCAGCTTGAGCAGGTGGCCGTCCATGTCGACCTGGGCGTCGTCGGTGGCCATGGCGCAGGATAACCACAGACGCATGGAGCGGGCCGGGAGCGGGGACTGCTGGGGTATGCGATCGATCTGGAAGGGCGCGCTGAGCTTCGGGCTGGTCAACGTGCCGATCAAGGTCTACAGCGCGACCGAGGACCACGACGTCCGGTTCCACCTGGTGCACCGCAAGGACGGCGGGCGGATCAGGTTCCAGCGGGTGTGCGAGGCGGACGGCAAGGTGGTCGAGTACGCCGACACGGCGAAGGCGTTCGAGTCGGACGACGGCCGGACCGTGGTGCTGACCGACGAGGACTTCGACCAGCTGCCGGAGAACACCGGGCGGGAGATCGAGGTGCTCCGGTTCGTGCCGTCGGAGCAGATCGACCCGGTGCTGTTCGACCGGAGTTACTTCCTCGAGCCGGCCGGCAACTCGATCAAGGCCTACCTGCTGCTGCGGGCGGTGCTGGAGAAGACCGAGCGGACAGCGCTGGTGCACTTCGCGCTGCGGCAGAAGACGCGGTTGGCGGCGCTGCGGGTGCGGGACGGGGTGCTGATGGTGCAGACCCTGCTGTGGCCGGACGAGGTGCGGGAGGCGGACTTCGAGGGGCTCGGTGGGAGCGGTTCCGGGAAGATCTCTGCCGCGGAGATGAAGCAGGCCACCGCGCTGGTGGATTCCTTCGCCGGCGACTTCGACCCCGCCGACTACACCGACACCTATCGCGAGCAGCTCGAGCAGTTGATCGACGCGAAGCTCGACGGCGAAGAGGCCTTCCCCACGCCGGAGAAGGACGACGGGGAGGATGCCGAGGTCCTCGACCTGCTCTCCGCGCTCAAACGCAGTGTCGAGCGCGGCAAGGCTTCTGGGTCCTCGAAGGCGGCCGGGTCCTCGAAGTCGGGCTCTTCGAGGTCGAGCTCTTCGAGGTCGAGCAGCGCGAGGTCGAGCAGTGCGAAGTCGAGCGGGGGCGCAGGGTCGAAGGGCTCCGCTGCGAAGAAGTCCTCGACATCAAGCACCGCCGGCTCCAAGTCCACCAGGTCCAAGTCCTCAGCATCCAAGTCCACGGCGTCGAAGACCACGGCATCGAAGACCACGGCGTCGAAGACAGGTGCCGCGAAGTCCGCTGCTGCGAAGAGCAAGTCGGGGACCTCGTCGTCGCGGACCACCACCCGCAAACGCGCCTCCTGACGTATCTCCGGGTGACGCTGATCCTCTTGCAGGGCAGATCCAACAGCGAGTCACCCGACAATGGCAGGTGCAGGTCCGGCGACAAGAGCCGCTGAACGAGTCCCCCGGAAACTCGGCCGGCGGTAGGGGCTGTCGACGATCCTCGGCCTCGTGCACGACCGCCGGCCGGGCGGCGACAGCGGGACCACCTGAATCCGACCAATTGAGACCGACACCAGCGCCGCACGACCGTCCTCGACGACGCCGGCGTCCAGCGCCCCGGCAGGTCTTCACCATCGCCCGCGCCGGCCGCCCACCGCTCTTCGATCAGAACGGCGGGGTGTCGTCGTCGACGCCCTCGGTCTGCCAGGCGGGTTCCCACTCGCCGGGGTCGGTGATGGCGGGTGGGGGTCTTCGGGTGGTGCGGCCGAGAGCGCTGACCAGCGTCGCCGAACGGTCTACGTGTTCGGTGATGGTCCACGCCGTGAAGGTCTTCAATCGATGGTGGAACCGGCACAGCGGTCGGAGGTTGCGCAGGGTCGTCTTCCCGCCGGCGGCGGGATTCTCGTGGTCGAACGGCTCGCCGTGGTCGACGTCGCAGCGTTCGGCTTTGCGGTTGCAGCCCACCCACGAGCACGTCTGCGTGAGCAGCATGACTTTGCGGCGCAGACTCCCGGGTGGGACGTAGACGCGGTCGGACACCCCGACGGGCGCTCCGGTCTCCGGGTCGATGACCAGCAAGGTGATCGAGTTGGCGGCCTTCAACAGTTGGCGGGCGAGGTCGGGTGAGATGCAGCCGAAGCCGGACATGTCTCCGGGGTGGTCGGCCAGACCGGCGAGGGCTTCCAGGGAGATGGTGATGACGCCGTTCCAGGGCAGCGCCGGGTTGACCGCGCGGTCCTGCCACACCGGAGCTCTCCACTTCGGTGCGGGTTGTCTCCGCTGGTCGGGGTCGTCGAACCGGAAGGGATCGAACGGAGGCGGGTCGCCGGGATCCGCATCGTCGAGGCTCTCGTCAGGCCCAGAGTGACCTGCCGGATCGCCGTCGGGCGGCTCGGATTCTGAACATCCAGTGCCCTCCTGGGCCAGCGGATGTTCAGAATCGCAACAGTTCTCGGGCTCCGGCCCCGCTTCGGTGTCGAAATCCGCAGGCGAAGGACCGGTGGCCCCGTCGGCGCGGCCGACGACTCCCACTCCGGCATCCGCATCGGCATCGGCATCGGCATCGGCATCGGCATCGGCATCGGCATCGGCATCTGCAGTCTCGTCGTCCGGATCGTAGCTGTCGTCATCCAGGTCGGCGGGTTCGTGAGCCCCACCTGTGGTGTCAGAGCTGTCATCCACCGGGCCATCGCCGACCGCCTGATCGGCGCCATCTTCGGCGTCGGCGCCGACCGAGTCCTCAGCCTTGTCGAGGTGTTCTGAATCCTCAGGCGTGCCGGCGTCGGTGCGATCGCCATCTGTGCCGGCGGAATCAGCGTCGGCAGTGTTGGCTCCGGACGGATCGCCGCCCGACCGGTGCTCGGCATTCGCGGCAGACTCGGAGGCCGGATCGTCGGTGTCCTTGCCTTCCACCTCGTCGGCCCCGTCGGCACCGGCATGGCGTTCGTCCTGCCCGACGCTCGCAGACTCATCACCACCACCGGCCGGCACGTCGTCGACGCCATCCGCGCCGGCATCGGTGCTGTCGTCACTGAACGTGTCTTCGCCGTGGACGTCATCGCTGTCGACGCTGTCGCTGTCGCTGTCGACGTCGTCGGTGTCATCGTCGTTGTCGACGTCGACGTCGACGTCATCATCGTCGGGGATGTCGCCGCCGGCGGCGACGTGGGCAGCCGCGGCGAGGATCTCACGGAGATCGATGGTGCCGTGGGCGTGGAGCTGCTCGAAGATCGCGGCGAACGCATCCGCCCGGCACTGCTCCAACGTGCGACCGCCGGCATTGCCCATGGTGCGGGCGATCTGATCGACCAGCTGCTGCACCAGTTGGGCATTCTCGGCGGTCAGGTCCGCGTAGAACCGGGCCATCGCACCGTCCAAGTCATAGCGGCCGGTGCAACGTCGGTTGAAGGCACGCTTCTCCGCCTCCGCCGCGTCCTCGGGTTCCAGGTCGGTGACGATCCGCTTCAGCAGGTACTCCAGCTTCGCCGGCGCCAGCCTCGGGGCGATCTTCAACGCCCGCCGTTCGAACTCGCACCACAAGGCGAGGTCGTTCAGCTTGCACGCGTACTTGTGGATCAACGACACCCGGGTCTGATCCAGCACACCCTCGCGCAACAGCTCGAGGGTGTCGGGCAGTTCCCTGACCAGGGCCAGGGCCCGTTGCACATAGATGTTGCCGGACTTGGGCGAGAGCACCAGCGCCGCGGCGATCTCGCCACCTGCCATGTCCTGCCGGGCCTTGGCCTGATCCAGGGTGTCCATCAGGTCGCAGAACTCCGCCTGAGAGTCCGGGTTCGACGCCCGCAGGTCGTAGATCCGCTCCGCGGCAGGGTCCTCACCCGCGTCGGAGTTCTGGCCGGCAGTGCTGTCTTGACCAGCTGCGCCCTCCCGACCGACATCGGCGCCCTGACCATCAGCGCTGTCCTGACCAGCAGCGGCGCCGTCATCCGTGCCGGTGTCCTCACCGACAGCGGTGTCCTCACCGACAGCGGTGTCCTCACCAACAGCGCTGTCCTGACCAGCACCAGTGCTCTCACCATCGACACCCTGACCACCGAGCCCCTCACCTGCGGCATTGCCTGCACGGCGAGAGTCCTCTTCCGCGGTATGCCGGACAGGAGCGTCCTGATCGGCAGCGGAGCCCTCATCCGCGCCGGTGTC
This sequence comes from Nakamurella alba, assembly GCF_009707545.1. NCBI lineage: Bacteria > Bacillati > Actinomycetota > Actinomycetes > Nakamurellales > Nakamurellaceae > Nakamurella > Nakamurella alba. The sequence goes on from NZ_WLYK01000006.1 coordinate 494,106, forward strand.
CCTGGCGTGCTTGGCGGGATGCTTGAGCAGGCCTTCGGCGGTAGGAATCACGCCAGGTTCGGCCAGCCGGGCCATCCACCCCTGTATCACGGCCTGCATGTACGAGATCGCCTGGTAGCCCGCGGCAATCCCATCGATCACCGTCCGGCCGGACAGCTCGGCAGGGTTCAGGGTGGACAGTGCACGCAGCGCGTCTTCTGCGCGCTGCGCTGCCGGCGCCGTCTCCGACGATGCTGTCATGAATCCCACCCCTTTCCGCCTGCGTCAACCTGATACGCGAGATCCGTTGTGCCCACCTTCCCCCGGAGGTCACTGAGTCCAGAGTAGCAGTCGTACAGGCATTTTGGAACGGGTGTCCACAAGTTTCCACCGCCGCAGGCAACTTTCGCCAGAGATCCCGCACCCCGAGCGCTGTTTCTCGCTGGTTGCAGGACGTCCCCCCCACGGCGCCACCGGGACGCGAGAACCCCTGCTGTGCCGGACGTCCGTGGATCTGGTCGCGATAACGACCACTTCCCCGGACCCAAGCGCGGCACCGCCACCGCAACCGCAACCGCACGCCACCGCCGCCGCCGCCGCCGCCGCCGTACGCCACCGCCACCGCCACCGCGCCGCACTGCACGCCACCGCCACCGCCGCCGCCGCCGCCGCCGCCGCCGCACCGTACGCCACCGCCACCGCCACCGCGCC